>NZ_JAGPXV010000740.1:0-2659 GCF_018070405.1 Micromonospora sp. D75 | reverse complement strand
GGACCACGTACCCGTTGGACATCAGCGTTCCGGCCGTCGGATCAGGTCGACGAAGTCCTGCTCGTTGCGTTCGGCCAGCCGCACGTACGCCCACCCGACCACGATCAGGAACGGGAAGGACACGACGCCGAGCAGCAGCCACGGCAGGTTGACCCCGAGCACCGTGACCCGGCCGACCGAGGGCGCGATGGCGAACAGCCACGGCAGGCCGCCGAGCCCGATCATCACCAGCAGGCTGAGCCGCAACGCGAGCGAGAGCTGGGCCCGCATCAGTCCCTGCACCAGCGTCTCGCCCACAGGGGTCTGCTGGGCCAGTTCGGAGCGGGTGCGGTCGGCCGGGCTGCCGGCCCGGGAGACCTCGGCCAGCACGATCCGGGTCCGCTGCGGGGTGGCGGCCGGCTGCGGGCTCTCCGGCTGCCGGGGGGCGGGCGCCGGCGACGCGCGCGGGCCGGGCACCGGGGCGGTCTCGACGGGCCGCCCCGGTGGATGCTGTTCCTCGGCTCCGGTCACCCCCGGCAGTCTCGCCCGCTGAGCCGAATTGTCAAGACCGCGCCGTTGCGCCCTGTGCACAACCTGTGGATAACGCTTCACCCCTGTGGATAACCCGGTGGACGGCGCGGAGTCGTTGTGGACGACCGGGCGGGGTGTCAGGGTGAGCCGGTAGAGAGGAGGTGTGACAGTGACCAGCCCGGCACGACCCGGCACCGGCGACGTCTGGACGGTGGACGACCTCCAGGACCTCCCCGAGGACGGCCAGGACTACGAGATCTTCGACGGGAGCCTGCTCGTGTCCCCACACGCCGACGTCCGGCACGGCGCGATCGCCAACCGTCTCCGCCGGCTCCTCGACCGGCAGGCTCCGGCCGGTCTGCTCGTCGGGCAGGACGTCGGCGTCAGCGCGAAGCGCTCCTCCTACTTCGTGCCGGACGTCTTCGTCGCCCGCGAGGAGGCACTGGAGCGGGGTGGCCCGGCCCTCGCCCCGGCCGACGTGCTGCTCGTGGTCGAGGTCGTCTCGCCGGGCAACGCCGGTCGTGACCTGGTCCTCAAGCGCCACGAGTACGGCGTGGCCGGCATCGCGCGTTACTGGCTCGTCGAGCCGCGCAAGGAGACCCTGACCGTGCTGGAGAACGTCGACGGCCGCTACCGCGAGGCGGCGGTGCTCTCCACCGCCGACGTGTACCGCGCCGACCAGCCGTTCCCGCTCGTCCTGCCGGTCGCCGAGATCTTCTGAGCGCCCTGATCCCGCCTGGGCGTCAGCCGAGTCCCACCCGTACCGGGTTCGCGGTCGCCGAGCCCAGCCAGGTGTGCGGGTTGCCGAACCAGCACCACCCGAGCTTCGGCGCGCCCTGACTGATCCAGAGCGCGGGCACCCGCCGGTCGCCGCAGCGCGAGCCCACCAGCGAGAAGCACCTGTTGCTCGCCAGCGCCTCCGGGTACAGCGTGACGAACGCCAGACCTTCGTCGATGGTGATGGGGAGCCGGTCCTTCGCGGTCATGTCCTCCAGCGCGGCCGACGGCGCCACGTTGCGGTACTCCTCGCCCCGGTCCACGTCGAAGAGCAGGTACGCGGGCCCGGCCGGCACCTCCAGCTCCTTGATCGGGTGGAAGGTGGGCAGGTCGTCGGCGGGGAAGTTCCGGTCGAGGATGCCGGTCTTGCGCTTGCCGGCGAGCGTGGTGAGCGCGATCCGCTCCGGCACCGGCACCAGTTCCCGCGTGGTCACCAGCAGGAACGGCACCCGCCCCTCGGTGGGGCCGCGCAGCCCGGCGGAACCGGTGACCGCCGCGTCGCGCAGCGGGCTGAGCAGGGCGCGAAACGTCTCCTCGGTCTGCCCGGCCAGCGCCGGATAGCCGAGTTGAACGAGGCGGTCGAGCTGGCTGTCGAATTCTGCGGCGGCGTCGAAGCGGTCGTCGGACATGCGGTCCCCCACCCTGTCGTACGGTCTGCCGTACATTGTACGCCAGGGTTTGCGGTGACCCGTCCCTCAGCGACTCCAGTCCTGCTTCGCGGCGCGTACCAGCTTGTCCTTCAGCTCCCGGGTGTGCCGGCGGCTGACCGGCAGCTCGGATCCGTCGATCACCACCACATAGCCGGAGTTGACCAGCCGCAACTCGGCGATGAGCCGCAACTGCACCAGGTACGAACGGTGGATCCGGACGAACCCGGCATCGGCCCAGCGCTCGGCCAGCGTCGCCAGCGAGACCCGGACCAGGTGCGACCCGTCCGCCGTGTGCAGGCGCGCGTAGTCGCCCTGCGCCTCCACCCACCGCACCGCCGAACGGGGCAGCATCCGGGTGGTGCCCGCCAGCTCGATCGGGATGGTCGGATCCTCCTCCGCCCGGGCCAGCGCGGCCGGGTGCGACGGCACCACCCGGGAGCCGATCACCCGGCGCAGCGACTCGGCCAGCCGCTCGGCGCGTACCGGCTTGCGGACGTAGTCGGTGGCGCCCAGGTCGAACGCGTCCACCGCGCCGTCGTCGTACGCGGTGACGAACACGATCGCCGGCGGACGGGCGAACCGGCGCAGCACCCGGGCCAGTTCCATGCCGTCCAGCCCCGGCATCCGGATGTCGAGGAACACCACGTCCACGTCGTCGTCGCGGAGCACCCGCAGCGCCTCTGTCGCGTCCCCCGCCGTGTGCAGCCGGGCCACCCGGGGAT
>NZ_JAGPXV010000074.1:0-14681 GCF_018070405.1 Micromonospora sp. D75 | reverse complement strand
GCCAGACCGTCCGAGGCCGGGTCGATGCCGGCCATCGCCACCATGCGCAGGCTCTCACTGAGCCGCAGCACCTTGATCATCAGGTCGGTGCCGATGTTGCCCGACCCGAGCACCGCCACTCCGACGCCGCTCATGAGCTTCCCTCCCGCGAGAAACAGGTACGCACCGAGCCGAGCCCGGAGATGCGCGCCTCGTACGCGGCGCCGGGCGTGACCGGCACCATCGGGCCGAGCGCGCCGGAGAGCACCACGTCACCGGCCTTGAGCGGATCGCCCGCCCGGGCCATGGTCGCGGCCAGCCACTGCAGCGCGTGCAGCGGGTTGCCGAGGCAGGCCGCGCCCGCGCCGACCGAGACCGGCTCACCGGCGTGCTCCAGCACCATGCCGCACAACCGCAGGTCCAGGTCGGCGAGCCGCCGGGGCGCGGTGCCGAGCACGAACAGCCCGCTGGAGGCGTTGTCCGCCACCGTGTCCACGATGGAGATGTCCCAGTCGGCGACCCGCGAGTCGACGATCTCGATGGCCGGCAGCACGTGGTCCACCGCCCGGATCAGGTCGACAGTGGTGACCCGCTCGTCCGGCAGGTCCGCGCCGAGCACGAAGGCGATCTCCGCCTCCACCCGCGGCTGGAGCAGCCGGTCGATCGGCACCTCGACGCCGTCGCCGACGGCCATGTCGTCGAAGAGCACCCCGAAGTCGGGCTGGAAGACGCCGAAGCTCTCCTGCACGGTTCGCGACGTCAGGCCGATCTTCGCGCCGACGCGGCGGTGCCCCTTGCCCAGCCGTTGCCGGGTGTAGACCTGCTGCACCTGGTACGCGGCCTCGACGTCGCCCTCGGGCAGCAGCCGGCCGCGCAGCGGCGGGCAGGGTTTGCCCTCCTGCCGGGCCACCGCGAGTTCCCGGTTGGCGGCCTCGATGTCCACGGTCATGGCGGTTCCTCGCTTACGTCGCTGGGGATTCCGGCCATTCTGCCCACCACGCGCGCTCATGACAGGTCCACACAGACGTTTGTCAGTTCGGAATAGAAGTCGAGCGAGTGCACGCCGCCCTCGCGGCCGACACCCGACGCCTTCACCCCGCCGAACGGGGTGCGCAGGTCGCGCAGGAACCAGGTGTTCACCCAGACGATGCCGGCGTCGAGCCGGGCGCCGGCCCGGTGCGCCCGGCCCACGTCCCGCGTCCACACCGTCGCGGCCAGGCCGTAGTCGGTACCGTTGGCCAGCGCGAACGCCTCGTCCTCGTCGTCGAACGGCGCGACGTGCACCACCGGGCCGAAGATCTCCTCCTGGTTGGTGCGGGCGTCCGCGCCGAGGCCGGTGAGCACCGTCGGCTGCACGTACGCCCCGCCGTCGCGGCCGTCGCCGAAGCGCGGCGTACCGCCGCCCGCGCGGACCTCGGCGCCCTCGGCGCGGGCCAGCGCGTAGTGGCCGAGCACCTTGTCCCGGTGCCCGTGCGAGATCAGCGGCATGTTCGCCGTCGCCTCGTCGTCCGGCCAGCCGTACGCTAGCTCGTCGGCACGCTTGGCCAGCCGCGCGGTGAACTCCTCGAACACCGGCCGCTGCACGTAGATGCGCTCGGTGCACAGGCACACCTGGCCGCCGTTTGTGAAACTGGACCGCACCGAGCCGGCCACCGCCGCGTCCAGGTCGGCGTCGGCGAACACCAGGCCGGCGTTCTTGCCGCCGAGCTCGAAGCTGACCGCCTTCACCCCGTCGGCGGCGGCGCGCATGATCGCGCTGCCGGTGGCCGACTCGCCGGTGAACGTGATCGCGTCCACGCCCGGGTGGCGGGTCAGGTGCTCGCCGGCCGAGCCCGGGCCGAAGCCGTGCACCAGGTTGAACACGCCGTCCGGCACGCCCGCCGCGGCCATCACCTCGGCCAGCAGCGTGGCCGAGGCCGGGGTCTCCTCGCTGGGCTTGACCACCACGGCGTTGCCGCAGGCCAGGGCCGGCGCGACCTTCCAGGTGAGCAGCAGCAGCGGCAGGTTCCACGGCACGATCACCGCGACCACGCCGACCGGCTTGCGGACCGCGTAGTTCAGCGCCCGGCCACCGGTCGGGGTGACAGTGGTGAACGACTCGGTGGGCGCGGTCGCGACGATCTCGGCGAACGCGCGGAAGTTGGCCGCGCCGCGCGGGATGTCGAGCGTCCGGGCCTGCGAGATGGCCTTGCCGGTGTCCGCCACCTCGGCGGCAACCAGGTCGTCGAAGCGCCGCTCCAGCTCGTCGGCGACCCGGCGCAGCACCTCGGCGCGTTCCCGCTCCCCCATCCGGCCCCACGGGCCGCGCAGCGCCGCCCGGGCCGCGGCCACCGCGTCGTCCACCGTGGACTGCGACGCCTCGACCACCTCGAACACCGGCTCGCCGGTGACCGGGCTGCGCTTGGTGAACCGGGAGCCGGCGTCGACGAACGCGCCGCCGACGAAGTTGCGCAGCAGGCCGGGGCCGTCCGGCGCGTGCCCGGCCATCAGCCGGGGATCCCAGAGCGTCATCGCCGCCGCCCCAGCGCCGCGCGGACCCCACCGGCCAGCAGCGCCACCGCGCCGGCCGCTACCGCGCCGACCACCGCGTACTGCGCGCGCACCCGGCGGCGCACCTGCGCGTACGGGGTGGTCGAGAACGAGACCAGCTCGTACTGGGAGACGTAGCGGCCGGGCAGCGCGCGCTCCAGCGCGTGCTCGACCTGCTTGCGGGTCCGGAACACCGGCGAGGCGACCTTGTCCCGCATCTCCACGAAGTTCGCCAGCGCCATCCGGGCGATCGCCTCCGCGTTGTCCTGGCGGCGGTGCTGGAACAGCGGCAGCGCGGCGGCCCACTCGTCGTCGCACTCGTCGAGGCAGCGGTCCAGCTCGACCACGTCCTCGAACGCGCAGTTCGCGCCCTGGCCGTAGAACGGCACGATGGCGTGCGCGGCGTCGCCGATCAGGCCGACCTTCCCGGCCACCTGCCACGGCGTGCAGCGCACCGTGCCGAGCAGGCCGATCGGGTTGTGCTGGTAGTCGTCGACCAGGTTCGGGGCCAGCGGGACCAGGTCCGGGTAGTGGGTGGCGAAGAACCGCTCGATCGCGGCCGGGCTGCTCAGCGACGCGAAGCTGCGCGTGCCGTGGGTCGGCCAGAAGAGCGTGCAGGTGAAGGAGCGGTCCGGGTTCGGCAGCGCGATCATCATCGAGGTGCCGCGCGGCCAGATGTGCAGCGCGCCCGGGTCGAGCGCGAACTCCCCGCCCAGCGGCGGGATGGTCAGCTCCTTGTAGCCGTAGTCGAGGAAGTCGAGGCTCTCGGTCAGGCCCCCGTACGCGAGCAGTTGCCCGCGCACCGCGGAGCCGGCGCCGTCGGCGCCGAGGATGACCGAGGCGGTGGCGGTGACCTTGCCCTGCGGGGTCTCGAACGTCATCTCGCCGCCGAGCGGGTCGAGGCCGACCAGCCGGTGGTCGAACGCGACGCGCACGTTCGGCAGCGCGGCGGCGGCGTCCAGCAGCGCGTTGTTCAGCGCGCCCCGGCTGATCGAGTTGATCGCCCGGTCCCCGGAGCCGCTGTAGGACTGGAACTCCGGCTCACCCTCGACCGGGTGGATCATGCGGCCGCGCATCGGCAGCGCGTCCGCCATCACCTCGTCCTCCAGGCCGATGCGGCGCAGCGCGTCCAGGCCGCGCTCGGACAGCGCCAGGTTGATCGAGCGGCCCCGCTCGACGGTGCCGGTACGCGGGTCGGGCCGCCGCTCGTAGAGGGCCACCGGGTAGCCGCGCCGGGCCAGGTAGCAGGCCAGCAGGCAGCCGGCCAGCCCGGCGCCGACGACAGCGATCTCGTCGCGCTCCGTCATGACCCCTCCTTCTCAACCGTTGCCGCCAGGGCCTCGGCGACCCGCCAGCAGTCGTGGTACGTCGAGTAGAGCGGCACCGGGGCGAACCGGACGATGTCCGGCTCCCGGGCGTCGGCGACGACGCCGTGCTCGTGCCGCAGCCGCTTGGTCAGCTCGTTCGCGCTGCCCACCCCGATCCGCACCGAGAGCTGGCAGCCGCGCCGGGCCGGGTCGCGCGGGGTGACCACGCTCAGCGGGCGGCCCGGCGTGACCTCGTCGAGCAGCTGCTCCAGCCAGGCGGTGAGCCGCAGGCTGCGCTCGCGCAGCGCCGGCATGCCGACGGAGTCGAACAGCTCCAGCGAGGTACGCACCGGGCCCATCGCGAAGATCGGCGGGTTGGAGATCTGCCACGCCTCGACGGTGGCCGGCGGCCGGGACACCGGGGTCATCTCGAACCGGGTGGCCGCCTCGGTGCTCCACCAGCCCTCGAAGCGCTGGATCGACGGGTCGCCGAGGTGCCGTTCGTGGACGAAGACGCCGCCCAGCGCGCCCGGGCCGGAGTTGAGGTACTTGTAGGAGCACCAGGCCGCGAAGTCGACGTCCCAGTCGTGCAGCGCCAGCGGCACGTTGCCGGCGGCGTGCGCCAGGTCCCAGCCGACCACCGCGCCCGCGGCCCGCCCGGCGGCGGTGATGGTGGGGATGTCCATCAGCTCGCCGGTCAGGTAGTTCACGCCGCCGAGCATCAGCAGCGCCACGGTGTGGCCCTCGCGGGCCAGGAAGTCCAGCACGTCCTGCGTGCCGAGCGTGTCGGAGCCGGGGCGCGGCTTGAGGCGGACGACAGTGGTGTCCGGGTCCAGGCCGTGGAAGCGGGCCTGGCTGCGCACGGCGTAGCTGTCCGAGGGGAACGCGCTGTCCTCGATGACGATGCGGGTGCGCTCGCCGGCCGGCCGGTAGAAGCTCACCATCAGCAGGTGCAGGTTGACCGTGAGGGAGTTCATCACCACGGTCTCGGCGGGCAGCGCGCCGACCAGGCGGGCGGCCGGCGCGGTCAGCAGCTCGTGGTACGGCAGCCAGGGCCGCTCCGACTCCAGGTGCCCCTCCACGCCCAGGCGCTGCCAGGCGTCGAGGTCGGCGAGGAGCTCGTCCCTCGTGGCCCGGGGCTGGAGGCCGAGCGAGTTGCCGGCCAGGTACGCCGTGTCCGGGTAGCGCCCGCCGTCGGCGGGTGGGATGTGGAACAGGTGCCGGTGACCGGGGTCGTCGGCGTCGCGGCGGAGGGCTTCGTTCTCGGGGGTGTGCATGCTGTTCTCTCTCGTCACATCGCGGTGCGGGCCGACCACAGCTCGGGGAAGACCACCCGGGCCATGCTGCGCTGCAACCATGCCAGTCCGGCGGAACCGCCGCTGCCGACCTTGGCGCCCATGGTGCGCTGCACGGCCTTGACGTGGTTCCAGCGCCAGTCGCCGAACTCCTCGGCGATCTCGGTCAGCGCGTCGCCGAGCAGGCGCAGGTGGTTGTCCGGGCCGCTGTCGCCGTAGATCCGGACCCAGGCCGCCTCGATCGCCGGGTGCGCCTCGTGCTCGGTGTTGACGTCCCGCTCCAGCAGCTCGGCCGGCACGTCGAAGCCCTTGCGGGCCAGCAGCGCCACCACCTCGTCCCAGAGGCTCGGCGTGGCGAGCGCGGCGGTCAGCTCGTCGTACACGTCGGTCTGCCGGCGGAACGGGCGGATCAGCGCCCGGTCGCGCAGGCCGAGCAGGAACTCCAGCTGCCGGTACATCGCGGACTGGAAGCCGGAGCCCTCGCCGAGCCGGTCGCGGAAGCGGTTGAAGTCGGCCGGGCTCATCCAGCGCAGGCCGTGCCAGGCGGCGTTGAGGCCCTCCAGGTGCAGGGCGGCCCGGCGCAGCGGGGGCAGCGCCTCCCAGATCCGGTCCTCGCGCAGCTCGCGCTTGGCGTGCCGCAGCTCGTGGCAGGTCAGCCCGAAGTACAGCTCCATGATCTGGCTGACCATCAGGAAGGACATCTCGCCCGGGTCGTCGCTGAGCGGCTCCTGGAGCCGGTGCAGGGTGCTGGCCCGTACGTAGGCGTCGTACGGCACGCGCTCGGCGAATTCCAGCGTCGGCTCGCCGCCGTTGCGTGCCGCCCGAGCCGCCCGTTCCTGGGGGGTTACCGGGCGCACCGCCGTCGTCTGTTCCACAGTCGTTCTCCGTCCGTGCGCGGGGTAGACGTCATGATCCCGCTGGTGGGCGGCCGAATGGAATGCCTGTTCAACGGCGGTATGGTGGTCTCACCTCGCGAACCGAAACCATCTCGCGTCGCTCCCTTTACGGAAGGAAGGTCCCCGCGTGGACGACATGGACTGGGCGTTGCTGCGTGAGCTCCAGGCCGACGCCCGGCTCTCGTACAGCGAGTTGTCCCGCCGGGTCCACCTGTCCCCGCCCGCGGTGGCCGAACGGGTGCGGCGGCTGGAGGAGTCCGGCGTGATCACCGGCTACCACGCCCACGTCGACCTCACCCGGGCCGGACGCACGGTGCTCGCCCTGATCCGGATGTCCTGCTACGGCGCGCGCTGCATCCTCAACGACCCCGAGGTGGCCGGCTGGCCGGAGATCATGGAGATCCACCGGATCACCGGGGACGCCTGCAGCATGCTCAAGGTCGCCGCCACCAACATGGGCGAGTTCGAGGAGGTCATCGACCGGCTCGCCCCGTACGGCCAGCCGTCCAGCACGATGGTGCTCTCCACGCCGCTGGCCTGGCATCCCGTGGTGAAGGCGCCTCGTTAGCTTCCCCTGCCCCCCGGGAAAGCAGCCGCCGCTGCCCGTCAGTGGGTCCGGCGCACCGTCGCGCCGGGAGGGGGGAACCATGCGAGGGCTCCTGTCACACCGCGTGCTGTCGTCCGTACTGGGCCTGTTCGGCCTGGTCGCGACGTTCGTCCTGGCGACCGCGCCACCGGCGCGGGCCGGCGAGAGCGTGTTCATCGAGGTGACGCCGAACAGCGTCCAGGCCGGTTCCCGGGTGAGCCTGCGGGCCGGCTGCGACAACAGCAACAACCGTCAGGCCCAGGTCACCTCGGACGCCTTCGGGCGGGTGACGCTGCGGCCCGACAACGGCTTCCTCACCGGCTCGGTCACCGTGCCCGGCAACAAGGCGCCCGGCGACTACCCGGTGAACCTGGACTGCTCCAACGGCAACACCGCCTCGACCATGCTCACCGTGCTGAACATGGCGCAGCCGAGCAAGGGACCGGCGACCGGCGGTGGGGGCGCCGCGGGCGGCCGGGGCACCGGCTCGCTGCTGCTGGTCGGCGGGCTGGTGGCGGTGGCAGTGGTGGCCGGTGTGAGCGCCCGCCGCAAGACCGGTAACCGCGTCTGACGAGGCGCCGACATGGCCCGCAAATCGCGCCGCCGGGACCGCGCCGGCCCGGCGGCGGACCGCACCCGCCGTCGCGCCGCCGGCCGCCGGCCGCCGGAGCGCGCGAAACGGCTCCGGGCCGCGCTGCGGCTGACGTCCCGGGCCGCGCGCCGGTTCGCCCATGTCGCCGGGCACGCCTTCACGGCCAGCGTCACCACCGCCGACCCGCGGCCGGTCCCGGCCCGCGCCGCACCGGCCACCACCCGCCGGTACGCCCCGAGCCGCAACCCGGGTGTCCCGGTGCTCGTGGTGGCGAGCGTGATGGCGCTGATCGTGGCCATGCTCGGGCTGGAACGGGTGACCGGGGTCAGCGTGCTGCCGGACCGGATCGTCGCCGGCCTGCGCCCGCCGCCGAAGAAGTTCCCGGTGCTGCCGGCCAGCCCGCCGACCGACCTGAGCATCGGCAAGCTCGACCTGCGCGCGCCGGTGCACCGCGTCGGAATCGCGCCGGACGGCAGCATCGACGTGCCGGACGTGGACCGGGCCGGCGAGGTCGGCTGGTACGACCAGGGCCCCACCCCCGGCCAGTACGGCCCGGCGGTGCTCGTCGGGCACGTCGACACCACCACCGGGCCGGCCGTCTTCCACGGGCTGAAGAACCTCGACGACGGCGACCGGATCGAGGTGACCCGCGAGGACCGCTCGGTGGCGGTGTTCGAGGTGACCTCGATCGAGCGGTACGGCAAGGAGAAACTGCCGGTGGAGGACGTCTACGGCGACTTCAGCCGGCCCAACCTGCGGCTGATCACCTGCGGTGGGCGCTGGGTGGGCGGCGAGACCGGGTACGCGGACAACCTGGTCGTCTACGCCTCGCTGGTCAAGGCGCGCTGAGCGCTCCGGTCAGGCCGCCTCGGACTCGGGCTCGCGCAGGTCGAGCCAGTCCGCCCAGCGCGGGTCGGGCGCGCGGTGCCCGAGAACCCGCCAGGCCGCCCCTTTCGGGGCGGCCGGCAGGTGGTGCAGCCGCCAGCCCAGCTCGGCCGGCGTCTTGTCGCCTTTGGTGTGGTTGCACCGCGCGCACGCGGCGACCACGTTCTCCCAGGCGTGCCGGCCACCCCGGCTGCGCGGGAACACGTGGTCGATGGTCTCCGCCGGCCCCCGGCAGTACGCGCACCGCCACCCGTCGCGGGCGAACACGGCCCGCCGGGACAGCCCGACGTGGGTGCGGTAGGGCACCCGGACGTAGCGGGTCAGGCGTACCACTGAGGGCACCGGTAACGCGTTGCGCGCGCTGTGCAGGATGCCCTCGCCGTCGGCGACGCAGATCGCCTTGGCGGAGAGCACGAGGATCGCGGCACGACGCACCGACACGACGCACAGGGGTTCGTAGGTGGCGTTGAGAACGAGCGCACCGGAGCCCGCCGTGGGTCGTATGTCAGGCATCGCGCTCACCCTCCCGGTCCAGCCGCTCCCGCCGTCTGCGCGCCGGAACCGCCCGCGAACAGCGCGGAACGAATTCCGACGCCGGCCGGATCACCGACGTCCGTTGCGCCAATAGTCCCTGATCGCGCCCTCGATTGCACGCACGAATCTGCAAGCGGCCCACCGGATCACCCGCACCGGGGCGGTCCGGCGCGCTCGCGCTACGCCGTGCCGACGCTACGCAGGGTGCCCAGCCGGACCCACTGGCCCTCGTGCGGGCCGGCGGCCAGGCGGTAGTGCTGGACGCCGTCGATGGCGGCGCGCAGATCCACTGTCACGGTGTCACCGACGGCGAGGCCGGCGGTCACCGCCGTCACCTTCCCGGCGTCGTCCAGGGAGTACGCCCTGCCGGGCGCGGCGACGACCACCGCCGAGCGCGGGATGCGGTAGCCGATCGGCGCCGCTCTCCCGATCTGGTACGACCGGCCGGGGATCTCCTGGACCAGGTACCCGCTCAGGCTCCCCTCGCTGATGTCGTACCAGATGCCGGTCTGCCGCATCACCTTGTGCCGTTCCGTGGAGGCCGCCTCGGTCGGCCTGGTCAGGGAGATCCGCTTGCGGTCCAGGACCGTGCCGGCCGCGTCGAACTTGTAGCCGACGTGGTCCCCGGGGGCGAGCCGGATCGTTCCGGACACCCCGTAGGTGGGGTGGTCGGAGTAGAACAGGTCCATGATCCCGGCGAAGGTCGGGTCGCCGGTGATCGCGTGCAGCACGGCGTGCTGGATGATGTGCGTCGAGTGGTACATGCCCGCGTCCTTGCGGTGGGTGAGGCAGTACCGGCTCCGCCACTGGCGGGTGCGGACGAGGTGGTGGGCGTCCCGGGCGGTGGTGATCGCGCCCTGGAGCATCTGGCGGGCCCGGGCGTCGCGGCTCAGGCTCCAGTAGTCCCAGAGCCCGAAGGCCGAGAAGACGTGCCCGTTGTAGGTCTGGTCGCCGCGCACCCGCGTCGGGTGGGCGTACTCCTCAAGCCAGAGCAGCCCGTCCTTGACGTACACCCCCCACGGCAGGCCGCCCACCGGCGGGAGCAGGTAGGACGCGAACGTCGAGTCGGCCGCCTGCCGCCAGTGGGTGCGCTCGCCGACGATCTGCGCCAGCCGGACGAAGAGGCTCATCGCCTGCCCCTGGGCCATCATCGAGTACCACGGCGTCTCGTAGACGTCGGTGCCGCGGTGCATGGCGTGCCGGAACCGGTACGGGTAGAACCAGGCGTCCCGCCGCACGACCCGCCTGTCGATCAGGCGCTGCGCCTGCGCCATCGCCCGCTTGAGGTACACCTGATCGCCGGTGACCCGGTAACTCTCCAGCAGGTTGATGCCGTACTGGGCCTGGGCCACCGGATGGTCGTAGAGCTTCCCGGTGAGCAGCGCCATGCGTACGCCGTGCTCGTCGTGCGTGCCCGTGTCGACGAGCGGCAGCCGCACCCCGCTGTAGTAGGGCCGCTGCCCCTGCGGCAGATCGCGGATCTCGAACGGGTCGCTGCGGAACTTGACAGGCGATTCGGCAGACAGTTTCGCTGCCCCGGTCGCCACCAGCGGCGCGGCACCGGCCGCCGCCGCCACCACCGTCAGCACCTGACGACGGGACCAGGATCGGCGCGCGCCTAAGAGTTCCTCCGTCATGTCGCTTTTCCCCTTGCTCCGCCCAGCTGCGCGCTGGACGGCCAGTCGCGGGGCCCCCGTGCGGGCCGGGGCGTTTTTGCCGCCCCCCGGTACAACGGAGCAGGAAGCAGGGCGGGTTGCCCGGCCGGCGGTGGGTCCGCGCCGGACGGGCGACGCGGGTGCGGTACGAAAGCACTGTGAATCTCTCCGACCTGATCTCCGCCCTGCTGTCCGCCGTCTCCGACCGGCGGCCGGACTGCCAGGGCAGCAGCTCCTGCGAGTGGGTGTACCGGGTCACCGACTCCGCCTGGTTCGCCGAGAGCAGCTACTGGATCCTGTTCAAGCCGCTGCGGGTGGCGCTGATCCTGCTGCTCGCGGTGGCCGCCCGCTGGGCGCTGCACCGGACCATCAACCGGCTGGTGCGGACCACCACCGACGGCGCGGTGCCGACCATGCTCCGCCCGCTGCGGGAGCGGATTCCCAGCGCCACGCCCGACCCGGACCAGTTCGTGCCGGAGCGGCGGCGGCAGCGGGCCGAGGCGATCGGGTCGGTGCTGCGCAGCATGGTCACCGCGTTCGTGTTCGGCATCGCGTTGCTGATGGTGCTCAAGGAGTTCAGCTTCGACCTGGCCCCGCTGCTGGCCAGCGCGGGCATCGCCGGCGTGGCGCTCGGTTTCGGCGCGCAGAGCCTGGTCAAGGACCTGATCGCCGGCCTGTTCATGTTGATCGAGGACCAGTACGGCGTCGGTGACACGGTCGACCTCGGCGAGGCGACGGGCGTGGTGGAGGCGGTGGGCCTGCGGGTGACCACGGTCCGTGACGGCCGCGGGGTGCTCTGGTACATCCGCAACGGGGAGATCGTCCGCGTCGGCAACAAGAGTCAGGGTTGGGCCCTGGTCGTGGTCGACCTGCCGATCGGCTTCGCCGGCACCGAGGAGGCCACGGCGGTGCTGCGTACCGCGGCGGCGTCGGTGGCGCTGGACCCGGAGCTGGCGCCGAAGATCGTCGAGGCGCCGGAGGTCCTCGGCGTCGAGCAGATCACCGTGGACGGCACGGTGATCCGTACCGTCGTCAAGACCACCGCGGACGGGCAGTTCGCGGTGGGCCGGGAGCTGCGCCGCCGCCTCGCCGAGGCGCTGGAGAACTCCGGGATCACGGCGCAGATCGCGGCGGCCCGGCTCTTCCCCGGGCTGCCGCCCCAGACGCCGGCGACGCCCACGGCCGAGGGCACGGGGACCAGCGGACCCACCTGAGTCGCCGGACAAGCCGGACTATTTTCCGGGGGTCGCGCTCCGCGCGGCCCCTCGGGTATCGTCCGTTCGGTTCAGTCGGAGATGCGACGATCAATCCGTTCACCCTAGCCAGTTGTCAGACGATCGGGCAGAATCCGGTGAACACGCTCCACCGGGGAGCGTGCTCGTGTCCTCGCTGATCGGTTGATCTGACGACGGTTCCCGGTCGGGCCATCACAAGTGGTCGACCAGGAACGATGGAGGCGACGGTGTCCGACGAGCGACCCGCCCAGGAGGGCCCGGCCACCTTCCGCGACGTGTTCGGTCAGCCGGAGTTCCGGGCGCTCTTCGCCGCCAACATCCTCTCCTGGGTCGGCGACTATCTCGCCAAGGCCGCGGTCACCGTGCTCGTGCTGCGCGAGACCGAATCGGTCGCGCTCTCCGCCGCCGCGTTCGCGGTCAGCTATCTGCCCTGGCTGCTCGGTGGCCCGTTGCTCTCCGCGCTCGCCGAGCGGCACCGCTACCGCCGGGTCATGGTGATCTGCGACCTGATCCGGATGGCGCTGATGGTGCTCGTCGCCATGCCGTTCATGCCGGCCTGGTCGGTCCTCGCGCTGATCTTCCTGGCCACGCTCGCGAATCCGCCGAGCCAGGCGGCGCGCTCGGCGGTGATGCCGCAGATCCTCACCGGCGACCGGCTGGTGGTGGGCCTGTCCGCGTTCACCAGCGCGTCCCAGGCCGCCCAGGTCGTCGGCTACCTGATCGGCGCGACCATCGCCGCGCTGAACCCGAACGCCGCGCTGCTCGTCAACGCGGCGACCTTCGCCCTGTCGGCCCTGCTGGTCCGCGTCGGCGTACACGACCGGCCGTCGACGATGACCGCGAAGCACCGCAGCCACCTGCTGCGGGAGACCGGCCAGGGCTTCCGCATCGTCTTCGAACGGCCGGTGCTGCGGGCCATCGCGATGCTGGTGTTCAGCGCGATGCTGTTCTCGATCGTCCCCGAAGGGCTGGCCGCCGGCTGGGCCGCCGAGCGCACCGACGGCACGATGGACGCCGGCACCGCCCAGGCGGTCATCATGGCCGCCGGTCCGGTCGGATACGTCCTCGGCGGGGTGATCATCGGGCGGCTGATCGCCCCGGCGCGCCGGTTGGCGCTGATGCGGCCGCTGATGGTGATCGCGCCGGCGGTGCTCGTGCCCGCGCTCCTCGACCCGGCCCCGTCCGTGGTGGCGTTGCTCGCCGCGGCGTGCGGCTTCGCCGTCGCCGGGCTGGTGCCGGTCGCCAACGGGCTGTTCGTGCAGGCCCTGCCGGACGGCTACCGGGCCCGGGCGTTCGGGGTGATGGCCACCGGCACCCAGGTCATCCAGGGCGCCGCGGTGCTCGCCACCGGCGCCCTCGCCGAGCGGTTCTCCGTCCCGTCGGTGGTCGGCGCGTGGAGTGCGGCGGGCGTGCTGCTGATGCTCGTCGCGGCGTTCGCCTGGCCTCGGCCGCGCACCATCGACGCGGCGATCGCGGCCGCCCGCGCCGAGTCGGCCCCGGACGCCGCCGCACCCACGCACGCCGCGCGTGGCCCGGCGGCGGGCGACCGGGGCCGGGAGCACGGCCGGCGCCGGCACGCGGTGACGTGATCCGCGCCGCCCCGCGGGCGGGCGCGACCGCGGGGGCGCACCTGGCAGGATGGAAGCGTGACTTCCCCAGGCGAGTCGATGACCCTCTTCGAGGCGATCGGCGGTGAACCGGCCTTCCGCAAGCTGGTGGACGAGTTCTACGCCGGCGTCGCCGAGGACCCGCTGCTGCGGCCGATGTATCCGGAGGAGGATCTGGGCCCGGCGGCGGACCGGCTGACCCTCTTCCTCATCCAGTACTGGGGTGGGCCGCACACCTACTCCGAGCAGCGCGGGCACCCCCGGCTGCGGATGCGGCACGCCCCGTTCCGGATCGGCGCCGCGGAGCGCGACGCCTGGTTGCTGCACATGCGCCGGGCGGTGGACGCGCTGGACCTGCCGCCGCAGCTCGCCGGCGCGCTCTGGGACTACCTGGAGCGGGCCGCCTACTTCATGGTGAACGTGATGGAGGACCCGGCGGCCGGCTGAGCCGCCCGGCTCTCAGAGCAGCGCGCCCTCGTCGTGCAGCCAGTCGACGAACGTGGTGGCGACCGCGGCGCCGCAGTCGAGCATCTCGACGAGCAGCGCGTCGTGGGCCCCGGCGCCGAGCGGGACCTGGAGTTCGGCGTAGATCGGGAGCTGGCCGCGCTCGGTCGGGTCGCCGATGTACGCCTTGCAGAAGCGGCGGGTGTGGTTCCACTCGTTGACCACCCGGTACGCCCGGTCGGCCCAGTCCGGCGGGACGGTGGCGTGCGGGCGGGCCCGCATCACCAGGATCTCGTCCTCCGGGCCCTCCAGCGCGACGAGCACGGCGTGCCGCTCCCACATGGCCAGCAGGTTGCCGCCGCCGTCGGCCAGGTAGCGCACGTCCAGCAGGTCGAGCGCGTCGCAGACCCGGCTCAGGGTGACCGGGGCGACAGTGGCCGGCATGTCCGCCAGGGCCGGGCGCTCGGGTGCCGGCGCGTCGTCTCCCGGCTGGCGCGGGGTAGGTGGCCCCACCCGGATGGTGTCATCCACTGTGACTCCGCTTCGAGTCTCCGGTTCGCCGCCAGCGGCGGGACCAGGGCGCCATGACCACCACGGCATCGCTCGCGCACCTCACTCCCCAGCGGATCCAATCGCCTACGGTGCGTTGGATCCGAGGAAGGACGGTACCCGGACAGGCGGCATGAGGCATCCCCCCAACGGCCGCCCCAAACCGGAAGGCCGATGATGGGTCATACTTTCGGCTGACCCGGCATCGGCCTGAGTGCAAGATCGGCGACGGTACGCGACCACACCGCCCCGAACGGACCGACGAGCCCGACCCACCGGCCGGCGACCCGCACCTGAACGTCGTCCTCGCCGCTACCGGCGAAGCCCATCCGGACCAGACCCTGCACCAGCCGCTGCGACACCTCCACCGGCATGCGCGGGTCCTCGTCCGGCGTCACCACCACGGCGACGTGGTCCAGCAGCGCGTCCCGCAGCACCCGCTGACCCACCGCGCGGCCGGCCACCCCGTGCGTGGCCGCCTCGCGCAGCGTCCCGGCCGCCGCCTCCGCGATCCGGCGCAACTCCGCGCCGGGCAGCGTCTCCACCACGCGGCTGGCAGCCGGTGGGAGCTGCCAGCGCCAGCCGTCG
>NZ_JAGPXV010000739.1:0-2662 GCF_018070405.1 Micromonospora sp. D75 | reverse complement strand
CCTGCGGCTGCTCGGCCCGGCCACCCCGAAGCATGTCGCCGACTACCTCGACGCCCCGGTCAAGGAGGTCAAGGCCCGCTGGCCGGGCGACGCGGTCGAGGTGAGCGTCGACGGTGAGACGCGCTGGCTGCTCGCCGCCGACGAGGCGGCGCTGACGTCGGCCGAGGTGAGCACGACCCGCCTGCTCGGCCCGTTCGACCTGTTCCTCCAGGCGAAGGACCGGGCGACGCTCGTGCCGGACGCGGCCCGCGCCAAGGAGTTGTGGCCGGTGCTGGGCCGCCCCGGCGCCGTGCTGGCCGACGGGGAGCTGGCCGGCACCTGGCGGCCCCGCAAGTCCGGCCGGTCGTTCACCGTCGCCGTCCAGCCGTGGCGCAGGCTCCCCGGCAGCACCCGCGACGCGGTCGTCGCCGAGGCCGAGCGCCTCGCCGCGTACCGGGGCGTGCCGCTCGCGGGTGTCGACTTCGCCGCGTGATGGCATCATGATCGCGTGATCGTCTGGATCAACGGCGCGTTCGGTGTCGGCAAGACGACCACCGCGCGGCTGCTCACGGAGTCGCTTCCGGACGCGCGGCTGTTCGACCCGGAGTTCCTCGGCTCGATGCTCACCGCGTTCGTCACCCCGCCGACCGGCGACTTCCAGGACCTGCCCCTGTGGCGTCACCTCGTCGTGCAGACGGTCACCGGCCTGGACCGGCACCACCCGGGCATCTGGATCGTGCCGATGAGCCTGCTCGTCCCGGCGTACCGCGCGGAGATCCTCGGCGGCATCCGCGCCACGGGCGTCGACGTCCGCGAGGTCGTGCTCACGCTCCCCGAGGACCGGTTGCGGGCCCGGATCGACGCCGACCAGGTCGAGTCCGGCGCGCGCGGCTGGCGGCACGACCACGTCGCCCGGGCGCTGGACACGTTCGCGTCGGTGACCGACGCCCACCTGATCGACGCCACCGTCCCGCCCGAGCAGGTGGCCGACGCCGTCGCCGCGCACGTCACGGGCGCAGCCTGATCGTGGGAGGATGCTCGGCATGCCGGATCGCGCGTTGAGCTTCGGAGCGGCGGCGCAGGCGTACGAGCGGTTCCGGCCCGGCTACCCCGAGGAGCTTGCCGACCTGGTGCTGGCGTACGCGGACCGGCCGGTCCGGACCGCCCTGGAGATCGGCGCCGGGACCGGCAAGGCCACCCGGCTGTTCGCGCGGCGCGGCATCGCGGTCACCGCCACCGACCCGGATTCCGCGATGCTCGCCGAACTGCGCCGGCGCGTGCCCGCGGACGTGCGGGTCCGGCAGGCCGCGTTCGAGCAGTTGCGCACCGGCGAGCACCACGACCTGGTGTACGCGGCGGCGGCGCTGCACTGGACCGACCCGGCGGGCCGGTGGGAGCGGGTCGCTGGGCTGCTCGTGCCCGGTGGCGTGTTCGCCTCGTTCGGCGGGCCGCTGCGGCTGGCCGACCCGGCGCTGCGCGACGCGGTGGCCGCGGCCCGAGCCGAGTTCCTCGCCGACGACGAGATCCCGTCGCCGGACGGGACGCCGCCGGACGCCGGCATGCAGTGGCCCGGCACCGAGCTGCACGCGTCCGAGTGGTTCACCGACGTACGCCAGTCGGAGATCGCGCGGCGGATCACGATGAGTGCCGACGACTTCGTCGGTCTCCTGTCGACCGTCTCGGCCTATCTCGAACCGCCGCCACATGTCCGTGAGCAGGTGTTCCGCCGCGTCCGGGATGTACTGCCCGGCGCGGTCGAGGTCACCGCGGACGTCACGGTCCACCTGGCCCGGCGGACGTCGCAGACCTGATCACCCGGCACCGGGTGATCCCTTGACGGCACCCTGGCGCGAGTCGGCCCGCCACGGGGCCCCTTCGCCGCCGTCGGCACGCGGAGGCGTCCTGGCACCGCGCCGGACGACAACCCGAAGATCTACGCGGACGAGGGAACTTCCTGACACACCTGACCGACTACTCGATCGGGACACGGCAGCCGGGCGGCCCACGGCTCGACGGGCACGAGCCACCCCGAACCAAAAGCCGATATTTTCGATCGGAGTAGTCGATGTCCGTCACCGAACTGTCCGGCGATCCCGCGCCGGACACCTCCACCGCCGCGCCGGCCGCTCGGCCGGGCCGCCAGCCCACGCCGTTCGCCGCGCTGCTGACCCGGCTTCATTTCTACGCCGGCATCCTGGTTGCCCCGTTCCTGCTGGTCGCCGCCCTGACCGGCCTGGCGTACACCATCACCCCGCAGCTGGACCAGGCCCTCTACGGCGACCGGCTGACCGTGGCCACCGTCGGTGACCAGCCGAAGACCCTCGCCCAACAGGTCACCGCCGCGCGGGCGGCGCACCCCGACGGCACCATCGCCGCCGTGGCGCCCGGCACCGGCGACCGGACCACCCAGGTGGTGTTCTCGCTCGAGGAACTCGGCGACAAGCAGCACACCGTCTACGTCGACCCGTACACCGGCGAGGTGACCGGGCGGCTCACCACCTGGTTCGGCTCCACCCCGGCCACCACCTGGCTCGACGACCTGCACCGCAACCTGCATCTCGGCGAGGTCGGCCGGCACTACTCCGAGATCGCCGCCAGCTGGTTGTGGGTTCTCGTTCTCGGCGGGGTAGTCCTGTGGTGGCGCCGCCGCAGCGCCACCCGCGCCCGGACGACACACCTGCTC
>NZ_JAGPXV010000738.1:0-2664 GCF_018070405.1 Micromonospora sp. D75 | reverse complement strand
GCCCGGCGACTGCCTCCACCAGCTCGTACTCGACGAGTTCCGGCACCAGCTCCGTGGCGGCGCGCAGCAGTGTCAGCACGCCACCGGCGGTGACAGCGGTGTCCGCGCGCTCCTCGACCGTCGCCCCGACCACGACCTCGCCGCTGTCCCGGGGCACCAGGTAGACCGGCTCGCTGTCCGCGTACCCCCGGATCACGTGCCGGAAGCCCGGCGGACCGCCACCCGGCGCGCGCAGCCGCAGCACCTGGCCCTTCACCGGGCGGACCGGCAGGCCGGTCAGCGCCGCCGCGCCGCAGCCGGCCGCGACCACTGTGACCCGCGCGTCCACCTCGGACAGCGCGCCGACGCGCGCCGGGCGCAGCGCCGCACCGGCCTGCTCGGCGGCCGTGCGCAGCGCCGCGACCAGCCGGCGCGGGTCGACCTGGTGATCACCGGGGGCCACCGCGCCGCCGCGCACACGCGGCGCCAACGCCGGCTCGCGGTCGCGCAGCTCCGACGGGCGCAGCGGCGTGATCGGCAGTTCCAGGCCCTGCTGGTACGACCACAGCCGCCTCGCCTCGGCCAGGTCGTCGGCGGTAAGCCCGACGACGAGCGTGCCCTCGGTGCGATAGCCGATGTCGACGCCGCTCGCCTCGGCCAGCTCGGTCGCGAAGCCGGGCCAGCGGGCGGCGGACTCGACGAGCAGCGCGGTGAGTTCGTGCTCACCGAAGTACGCCTCGGCGACCGGCGACAGCATCCCGGCGGCCACCGACGAGGCACCCGACCCGGGCCGGTCGTCGTGCACCACCACGCGCAGTCCACGTTGCGCGCACCGCCACGCGATCGCCCACCCGACAGGCCCGCCCCCCACCACCGCCACGTCGTTAAGGAAGGGCCCCCTGTTAACGCCTCCGGTAGAGGAAGGGCCCCCTGTTAACACGTCAGGGCCCGCAGCAGCTCGGCGGTGGCGTGCGCGGGATCGGCTGCCCCGCTGAGCGCGCCGACCACCGCCACCCCGTACGCCCCGGCGGCCCGCAGCTCCGGCACGCTCGCGGCGGTCACCCCGCCGATCGCGATCACCGGCACCGACACCGCCGTCGCGACCGCGCGTATCCCCTCGGGGCCGATCGGTTCCGGCAGGCCGGACTTGGTGGTGGTGACGTGGCACGGGCCCACGCCCAGGTAGCTCGCGCCCGCGTCCACCGCGGCCCGGGCGGTCACCGGTTCGCGGGCGGTCGCCCCGAGCACCGCGTCCGGTCCGAGCACCCGGCGCGCGGCACGCACCGGCAGGTCGTCCGCGCCGACGTGGCCACCGGCGGCGTCCACCGCGAGCGCCACGTGCAGCCGGTCGTTGACCAGGCACTGTGCTCCGTACGGCCGGCAGGCGTCGACCACCAGCCGGGCCAGCTCGTACACCTCCCGGTCGGTGGCGTCGTCCTCCACGCGCACCTGCACGACGAGGTCTGCGCCCGCCACGGGCAGTGCGGCACGCAACACGGCGAGCGGGTCACGCCCCGGCCGGGTGTCGGTGATGAGATGCAGTCGTCCCAGGGACAGCACGGCAACGCTCCTCCCTGCGCCGGCATTACCCGGATCAGGTTCGACGGTCGGGGGCTCCCAGCCCCCCTCTCAGCCCGGTCCGCACCGGGCTCCCGTGGGTCACTTGCGGCCTACCGTACGACGCCTCCCGCCCGTACGGAAGCCCGGGTGAGGTTTTTCCCAGGAACCAGCCGTCCACCGGATCGGGGCAGCGGGTGACCGTCCCGTCACGACACGCTGCCTGGATGTCCGTTCCCACCCGTGTTCCCCGCCGCCTGGCGGTCCTGCCGTTCCGGGGCAGCCGTGCCGTCTCCGAAGGGCTACTCACCTGGACGATGCTGCGCGGGCAGACCTGGATCCGCCTGCTGCCGGACGTGTACGTGCACCGCGACGGGTACCGCGCCGACGACCACCGGATGTGGTGCGAGGCGGTGGCGTTGCGCCTGCCGCCGGGGGCCGTGCTGGCGGGGCGCAGCGCCGCGTGGTTGTTCGGCGCGGACGTGCTCCCCCGCGACGCGCCGGTGACAGTACTGTTGCCGACTGCTGCGCGGCTGCGACCGCACCCACGGTTGCGGTTGGTCCGGTCACCGCTGCCGGAGCGGGACCGCACCCTCGTCGGCGGGCTGCCGGTCACCACGCCCCTTCGCACGGCGTTCGACCTGGGCCGGCAGGGCTCACTCGCCGAGGCGTTGGTCGCCGTCGAGGCGCTGCTGCGTCGCCGGGCCGTGAAGCTGCCCGCCCTGCGGGCCTACGCCGCCGCCCGGCCGGGCTGGCCGGGCGCTCCGCTGTTGCGCGAGGTGCTGGCGCTGGCCGAGCCGTTGAGCGAGTCCCCGATGGAGACTCGCCTGCGGCTGCTCCTGCTCGACGCCGGCCTCGGCCCGCTCACCGCTCAGCACGAGGTACGCGCCGGTGGACGCTTCGTGGCCCGGGTGGACCTGGCCTGGCCGGCGCTCCGCATCGCGGTCGAGTACGACGGCGACCACCACCGCGAACGGGCTCACTTCCGCCGGGACGTGGCTCGCCTGAACGCGCTGCGCGCGGCCGGGTGGCTCGTGCTCCGCTTCACCGCCGACGACGTGCTACGCCGGCCCGACGCCACAGTGGCCCTGGTGCGCCAGGCCTTGGCAGAACGTCGTGCCACCGAGG
>NZ_JAGPXV010000737.1:0-2664 GCF_018070405.1 Micromonospora sp. D75 | reverse complement strand
GTCTGGACGTGGTTGATGAAGTCCAGGATCGGGGTGTCCTTGTACCGCGACTCGGCGGCCGACAGCTCCACGCTGGACTGCGCGACGACGCGGTTGACGTACTCGACGGTCTTGGTGTGCTGGCCGCGCACGGCCGCGAGCACCGCCGGGTCCTCGACCACCGTGTTGGTGTTGAGCGTGGTGGCCGACTTGGCGGTGACCGTCCAGCGGCCCTTCTCCCGGGTCAGCGTGAAGTCCATCCGGGTCAGCCGCTGGCCCCACTTCGACGGCTCCGAGGTGAGGACCCGCTCGCCGGTGGTGAGGTTGGTGACGAACTTCTCCGGCACCTCGTTGTGCGCGTGGCCGAACAGGATCGCGTCGATGCCGGGGACCTGCTCGGCGATCAGCGCGGTCGGGTTCTCGTTCGGCAGCTCCGGGCCGTAGCTGGAGGTGCCGCTGTCGCCGCCGTGCGCCGAGATGACGACCAGGTCGGCGCCGCGGCGGCGCATCTCCGGCACCCACTTCGCGGCGGTGGCGACCATGTCGGCGAAGACGAGGCGGCCCTCGACGTTGCCCTTGTCCCAGATGGCCACGCCGGGGTTGGTCAGGCCGAGGACGCCCACGCGCAGCTTCGGCGCGCCGTGCCCGCCGAGCTTGACCTCCTTGATCACGTACGGGAGGAACGCCGGCTTGCCGGTCTTCGCGTTGAGCGCGTTCGCGGCCAGGGCCGGGAAGCCGAGCTGCTCGATCCAGGTGGCCAGCAGCGGCAGGCCGTAGTTGAACTCGTGGTTGCCGAGCGTCACCGCGTCGTACTTGAGGATGTTCATGGCGCGGGCCATCGGGTGCGTCTCACCGGTGCTGGTGATCGGCTCCTGCTTGGCGTAGTACGTCGCAAGCGGCGTGCCCTGGATGGTGTCGCCGGCGTCGAGGACCAGCGTGGCCCTGCCCTTGCGCTCGGCGCGGATCTGGTTGACCAGGGTGGCGAGCTTCGCGACGCCGACGTCGTTCTGCTTGCTGTCGTCGAACTCCGCGTCCTTGTAGTAATCCCAGTTGTAGACGTTGCCGTGGGTGTCGGACGTGCCGAGGATCGTCAGGTCCCAGGTCTTCGGCTGCTTCGGCTTCGCCTCGGCGGGCGCGCCGGCCAGCAGGGGAGCGGTCGCGGCGGCGGCCGCGACGGCCAGCACCTGGCGCCGGGAGGCGCCGGAGGAGGAAGTCATGAGGTGCCTTTCCAATGGGGGGTACGCGCCTCGTGGGCGCCGTTGCGCACCATAACCACCACATGTCGCGTGCGCCACACCGGCCCGTTTTGTTTCCCCTACGGTCACGGTGCTGCTGTTTCCCCTCCGGTCACCGGGGTAGGGGCGCAGACATGAGCGAGGACCAGTTCACCCAGCAGCACCCGGCCGAGCAGTACGGACAGCGTGAGGGACAGCCGTCGCAACAGCAGACGCCGCCCGGCAGCGAACAGCAGATGGGGCCGAAGCCCGACCACGGCGAGCAGTCGTACCGGGGCAGCGACCGGCTCACCGGCAAGCGCGCGATCATCACCGGCGGCGACTCCGGCATCGGGCGGGCCGTGGCGATCGCCTTCGCCCGCGAGGGCGCCGACGTGCTCGTCACCTACCTCGCCGACGAGGAGGAGAAGGACGCCCGGGAGACGGTCGCCCTGATCGAGCAGGCCGGGCGCACCGGCGTCGCGGTCCGGTGCGACCTGCGCGAGGAGGCCAACTGCCGTGCCCTCGTCGACCAGGCGATGCGCGACCTCGGCGGCGTCGACATCCTGGTCAACAACGCGGCGTACCAGATGTCGCAGGACAACGGCCTGCTCGACATCACCACCGAGCAGTTCGACCGGGTGTTCAAGACCAACGTGTACGCCATGTTCTGGCTCTGCAAGTTCGCCGTGCCGCACATGAAGGAAGGCTCGACGATCATCAACACGTCGTCGATCCAGGCGTTCGACCCGTCGCCGCAGCTGCTCGACTACGCCACCACCAAGGCCGCCATCGCGAACTTCACCAAGGCGCTCGCGCAGAACCTCGCCGAGCGGGGCATCCGGGTCAACGCGGTCGCGCCCGGTCCGATCTGGACGCCGCTGATCCCGGCCACCATGCCGGAGGAGAAGGTGAAGCAGTTCGGCACCGACACGCCGCTGGGCCGTCCCGGTCAGCCGGCCGAGCTGGCGCCCGCGTACGTCTACTTCGCCTCCCAGGAGTCCAGCTACGTCACCGGCGAGATCCTCGGCGTCACGGGCGGCCGCCCGACGAAGTGAGCGTCCGGTCCGGCTGCTTCTCTGGTCCCGGCTCGCCCATCCGGCCGGTCCGGCTTGTCCCGGCTCGGTCGTCTGGTCCGGCGCGACTCGGGCGTCTGTCCGTCCGGCGCGGCGGGGTCGTCTGGTTCCGTTGCTCAGCGGGGCCAGACGGCCATCCGGCGGCGCACCTCGGCGATGCGCGGTGCGTCCAGGCCGTAGCGGGTGAACCGCCGGTCGGCCAGCCCGTCCAGGTAGCGGCCGGCGGCGCGCACGTCCTCGTCGTCCAGCGCCGGGTCCACCTGCCGGGCCAGCTCCAGCAGCTCCGCGACCGTGTACCGGTCCAGCGCGGCGGACACGTCGATGTAGTCGCGTACCTCCCGGCGGTTGACCAGCGCGGCGGTCTTGTTGGCGATCAGGTCCCGCACGTCCATCAC
>NZ_JAGPXV010000736.1:0-2665 GCF_018070405.1 Micromonospora sp. D75 | reverse complement strand
GGTCGATGTTCCTCGGAGCGCGTAAACTGGGTCACATGTCCGCCGCACCGGTCGAGGAGTCCGAGCGCCGCTCCGGGCCCCTGCTCGACCACCTGGCCCGGCGGATGCGGCTGCGCTCGGAGTCGGTGCTGGCCCCGCTGGGCCTGCGCCCCCGCCACCTGGTGGCGCTCACCGTGCTGCGCGACTCCGGCGGCATCAGCCAGCAGGCGCTCGCCGGCACGCTCCAGCTCGACAGCACGAACGTGGTCGGGCTGCTCAACGACCTGGAGGCGGACGGCCTGGCCGAGCGCCGCCGCTCCCCGGAGGACCGCCGCCGGCACGAGGTACGCCTCACCGAGGCGGGCACGAAGCGACTGCGCGAGGCCGAGTGCGCGCTCGCCGGAGCCGAGGAGGAAGTTCTCGGCGCGCTGGCGCCCGGCGAGCGGGACCTGCTCTACGACCTGCTGCGACGGGCCACCCAGGGCCGGTCGTCGACCTGCGGCGAAGTGATGGCGGAGGGCGGCCCGGGCGCCTGCTGACCGCCGGCGCTCAGCGGGGCCGGGTCAGAGCGCCGTGGTGGCCTGCGGCCGGTCGTCGCGGACGTGGACCAGCATGTCGCCGGTCTCGATCACCGCGCCGGCACGGTCGTTGAGCGTGACCACCTTGCCCCGGCGGACCAGCGCGATGACCAGCGACTCCAGCTCACGCGGAGAACGGCCCACCTCGTCGCGCTCGGCCGACCGCATCGCCAGCGCCATGCCCTGCCCCGGGGTGAGCAGGTCCTCCACCACGTCGATCAGGGGCGGGGCCGAGGTGGACAGGCCGAGCAGCCGCCCGGCCGTGGCCGACGAGACGATCACGTGGTGCGCGCCGCTCTGCTTGAGCAGCGGCGCGTTCTCCGCCTCGCGTACCGCCGCGATGATCCGCACCTGACCGGCGGTGAGCTGCCGGACCGTGAGCGCCACCAGCACCGAGGCGTCGTCGCTGTCGGTCGCGATGATGACCGACTTGGCGGTACGCACGTGCGCCTGCTCCAGCACCGACGAGCGGGTCGCCGAGCCCTCGATCGTCACCAGGCCGTTCGAGGTGGCCTGCCGAAGCGCCGGGCCACTGCGCTCGACCACCACGATCTTGGACTTGTCCGTGCCGTTCTCCAGCAGGGCGGAGACCGCGCTGCGGCCCTTGGTGCCGTAGCCGCAGATGATGACGTGGTCCTTCACGGTTCTCCTCCACCGCGACAGGCGACGCCCGGTGCGGTACTGCTCGGTCAGGACTTCCAGGGTGGTGCCGACCAGGATGATCAGGAAAAGCACCCGGGCGGGGGTGACGAACAGGACGTTCGCCAGTCGAGCCGACGAGCTGACCGGCGTGATGTCGCCGTACCCGGTGGTGGAGAGCGAGACCACCACGTAGTAGAAGCAGTCGAGCAGGCTCAGGCCGCTGTCGTCGACGTCGCGGTAGCCGTCGCGGTCGAGCCACACCACGAACACCGTGGCGAAGACCAGGCCGAGAGCGGCGAGCAGGCGCAGGCTCAGCGCGCTCAGCGGCCCTCGCCGCTGCGCGGGAAAATGGATCACCGTCGGTCCTGCTCCGCCACCTGCACGCCCACAAGATAACGGGTACGCGGGGACGCGGCCCGCCGGGTGACGATCGGAACCCGTCGGGGCCGCTGCCGGAGGCGTGGAGAGGGCATGATGGGTAAGTCCGGGGCGCCCGACCGCGAGGAGGCCGGCATGTCGTTGCTGCGACGGGTGATCGGCGGGGTGCTCCGGCGCATCCGCCTGCGCCAGGGCCGCACGCTGCGCGAGGTGGCCCAGGCCGCCGGCGTCTCCCTGCCCTACCTCTCCGAGGTCGAGCGCGGACGCAAGGAGGCCTCCTCCGAGGTGCTCGCCGCGATCTGCCGGGCGCTCGGGATCCACCTCGCCGACCTGCTCGAAGAAGCCCGTGACGAGCTGCGCCGCGAGCGGCCGACGCCGGTCGTCCCCGGAGTCTCGGCGGCCCGGTTCGACCGGGTGCCGGTCGCACGCACCGGGCCGCAGCTGCGGGTCGGCCCGCCCCGGCTGTCCGTCACGCGCCGTCCGGCCGTGTCGTCCCGGCCGCCCGTGTCCCGCCGGCCCGCCGTCTCGCTCCGGCCGCACGTCGCCCGTCGGCCGGTCACCGCCACGCCGCTGCTCGGCGGCACGCTGCGGCCCCTGGGCCCCGGGCCGGCGCCGCTCGGCGCGCCCCTCGGCGCCGCCACGCCGATCGGGTTCGGTGGCGGCATCCGGATCTGGCCGGCTCCCTCCGCCCCGACCGCCCGCCCCCGTCCGCGTACCTCCGTCACGCTGGCCCGGCGGCGGGCCCGCGCGGGCCGGCGGCGGCCGGTCGCCGCGTAGCTTCTGCCGAGGGCGGATCTGCCCCGGGCAGAAAGCCTGGGCCGCGACCGTGCGCCCGGCGGACGCTGGAGACCGCCGGGTTCCCGGGCGGTCCACCGCCCACCGGCGGTACGGAGGTGCGCGGTGATGGGTGGCATCTGGATGCTCGACGATCGGCAGGCGGTGTTCGACGACCGGGTCTTCGAGCGGTTGCTGAAGGAACGGATCATCTTCCTCGGCACCGAGGTCACCGAGGCGTCGGCGAATCAGATCTGCGCGCAGATCCTGCTCCTCGCGGCCGAGGACGCGGAGCGGGACATCTTCCTCTACAT
>NZ_JAGPXV010000735.1:0-2672 GCF_018070405.1 Micromonospora sp. D75 | reverse complement strand
GCATCATGGCGCGTACCACCTCGCGCGGCATCGGCGCGCCCACCCCGGCGGCGTGCGAGCGGATCAGCGCGTGCTGCAGCTCGGCCCGGCGCTCCGGTGCGACGAACGTGTTGGCGAGCGCGCCGAACCCGGTGGAGACGCCGTACACCGGCCGCCCGGCCGCCTCGATCCGGTCCACGATGGACCGGGAGGTCGCCATCGCCTCGGTGGCGGCCGGGTCGAGCACGACCTTGGCGGTGCCGCGGGCCACCGCGAGCACGTCGGCGGGGGTGACCCCGGTGGACAGGATGGTCACTGTGGTCATCGCGGCACTCCGTTGTGCAGAACCTGGCGGATCAGTGGCACCCCCGGCCGGTAGGCCAGGTGCAGGTGGGACGGGGCGTCGAGGATGATCAGGTCGGCCCGCGCCCCGGGGGTCAGCCGCCCCACGTCGGTGCGGCGCAGCGCCGCCGCCCCACCGGCGGTAGCGGCCCACACCGCCTCCGCCGGGGTCATCCGCATCTCGCGTACGGCGAGCGCGACGCAGAACGGCATCGACGACGTGTACGACGAGCCGGGGTTGCAGTCGGTGGCGAGCGCGACTGTCACGCCCGCGTCGAGCAGCCGCCGGGCGTCCGGGTACGGCGACCGGGTGGAGAACTCGGCGCCCGGCAGCAGCGTGGCGACCGTCTCCGAGCCGGCCAGCGCGTCGACGTCGGCGTCGGTCAGGTGGGTGCAGTGGTCGACGCTGGCCGCGCCCAGCTCCACGCCGAGCCGTACGCCCGGCCCCGGGCCGAGCTGGTTGGCGTGCAGCCGTACGCCCAGACCGGCGGCCTGCCCGCAGGCGAGGATCGCCCGCGCGTGGTCGGCGTCGAACGCGCCCCGCTCGCAGAACACGTCGATCCAGCGGGCGTACGGCGCGGCGGCGGCGAGCATCGGCCCGCAGACCATGCCCACGTAGTCGTCCGGGCGGTCGGCGTACTCGGCGGGGACCACGTGCGCGCCGAGGAACGTGGTGTCCTCGGTGAACTCGGCGGCGATGCGCAGCGAGCGGGCCTCGTCGGCGACGGTGAGGCCGTACCCGCTCTTGATCTCGACGGTGGTGGTGCCCTGCCGCAGCATCTCCGCGCGTAGCCGGCCCACAGTGGCGCGCAGGTCGTCGTCGGAGGCCGCGCGGGTGGCGCCCACAGTGGTGCGGATGCCGCCGCCGGTGTAGCGCTCGCCGGCCATCCGGGCGGCGAACTCGGCGGCCCGGTCCCCGGCGAAGACCAGGTGGGCGTGGCTGTCCACGAAGCCGGGCAGCACCGCCGCGCCACCGGCGTCGATCCGCCGGTCGGCGGCGGGCGCGTAGCGGGTCGACCCGATCCAGGCCACCTGGCCGCCCTCGACCAGTAGCGCGGCGTCGCGCCTGATGCCCAGCGGGTCGCCGTCGCGGCCGTCGTTCGTGACCAGCTCGCCGATGTGGTCGACGAGCAGGCTGCCGCGCGTCACGAGTCCTCCTTCGCGGTCACCGCCGCGATCGCGTCCCGCAGCTCGGTGGGCACGTCCACGGTCAGGTGCCGGCCGCCGTCCACCACCGGCCTCCCGTCCACGATCACGCTCGTCACGTCGGCGGCGGTGGCGGCGAAGAACGCGCCGGCCGGCGGCACCCCGGCGGTGCGGGCGCTGTCCAGCCGTACCGTGACCAGGTCGGCTCGCTGCCCGACGGCGAACCGGCCGGCGTCGCCCCAGCCCAGCGCGGCGTGCCCGCCGACGGTGGCGGCGCCGAGCAGCTCGGCCGGCGTGAAGTGCCCCCGCCGGCGGGTACGCAGCCGCTCGTCCATCTCCAGCGCGCGGGCCTCCTCGAACAGGTCCACCACGGCGTGACTGTCGCTGCCCAGGCTCAGCGGGCTGCCCGCGTCGGCCATCCGGCGCACCGGGCCGACCCCGTCGGCCAGGTCGCGCTCGGTGGTGGGGCAGACGCAGACCCGGGTACGGCTGTCGCCGAGCAGCGCCACGTCGGCGGCGGTCGGGTGGGTGGCGTGCACCGCTGTGGTGTGCGGGCCGAGCACGCCGTGGTCGGCCAGCAGCCGCGTCGGGGTGCAGCCGTGCACGGCCCGGCAGGCGTCGTTCTCGGCCGGCTGCTCGGACAGGTGCACGTGCAGCGGCAGCCCGTTGCGGTCGGCCCAGCCGGCTACGGTGGCGAGCTGCTCGGCCGGGACCGCGCGCACCGAGTGGATGGCCGCGCCGAGCCGGACGTGGTCGTCGGCCGGCCCGAACGCGTCCACCCGCGCCGCCCAGCGCAGCGCGTCGCCGTCACCGAACCGGCGTTGCGGCCCGGTCAGCGGCGCGCCGTCCACGCCCCCGGCCAGGTACGCGGTGTCCAGCAGCGTGAGCCGCACACCGGCGTGCGCGGCGGCCTCCACGAGCGCTGCGGACATGGCGTTCGGGTCGTCGTACGGGGTGCCGCCGGGACCGTGGTGCAGATAGTGGAACTCGCCCACGCAGGTGATCCCGGACAGCGCCATCTCCGCGTACACGGCGCGGGCCAGCGCCAGGTAGGTGTCCGGGTCGAGCCGGGTCGCGATCGCGTACATCAGGCTGCGCCAGGACCAGAAGTCGCCGCGCCCGTCGTGGGTGCGCCCGCGCAGCGCGCGGTGGAACGCGTGCGAGTGCGCGTTCGCCAGGCCGGGCACCGTCAGGCCGGGCAGCCG
>NZ_JAGPXV010000734.1:0-2672 GCF_018070405.1 Micromonospora sp. D75 | reverse complement strand
GCTGGCCGAGACCGGCTCGCCGGGCGCCACCGGGCGGGCCGGCGCGTTCGCCACCGCGCCGGTGGTGCTCGGCGGCGCGTTCGGCGGCGTGCTCGTCGACCGGATCGGCTACCGGCGCTCCAGCGTGCTCGCCGACGTGGTCTCCGGCGTGACGATCGCCGCCGTACCCCTGTTGCACTCCACCGTCGGCCTGCCGTTCCCGGCGCTGCTGGCCCTGGTCTTCGTCAGCGGACTGCTCGACACGCCGGGGCAGACCGCGCGCACCGCGCTGCTGCCGGAGGCCGCGGCGGCGGCCGGGGTGCCGATCGAGCGGGCGGCCGGGTGGGAGGACGCGACCTCGCGCGGCGCCCGGATGATCGGCGCACCCCTGGCCGGCCTGCTGGTCGGCGTGTTCGGGGCGGTGCCGGTGCTGGCGCTGGACGCGGTGACGTTCGCCGTGTCGGCGCTCGTGGTGACACTGCTGGTGCCGCGTGGCCTGCGGCCGTCCGACGACGGGAGCGAGCCGGAGACCGGCGGCTACTGGCGGCAGTTCGCCGCCGGGCTGCGCTTCCTGGTCCGCGAGCCGCTGCTGCGCGCCATGGTCCTGCTGGTGCTGGTGACGAACCTGTTCGACGCGGCCAAGAGCCAGGTGCTGCTGCCGGTGGTCGCCGAACGGGAACTCGGCGGGCCGGCCGCGTTCGGCCTGCTGGTGGGCGTCATGGGTGGTGGGGCGCTGGTCGGCTCGCTGGTGTTCAGCGCGATCGGGCACCGCCTGCCCCGCCGGGCCACATTCGTCACCGCGTACGCGCTGTGCGGCGCCCCACCGCTGTGGGCGCTCGCCGCCGCGCCGCCGCTGCCGGTGGTGGCCGCCGTGGTGGCGATGGCCGGGCTCGCCGCCGGCGCGCTCAACCCGCTGATGGGCGCGGTCCAGTTGGAGCGGGTGCCGCCGGCCATGCGGGCCCGGGTGTACGGCGTGATCGGCGCGGGCGCGTGGGCGGCCATGCCGGCCGGCGCGGTCGGCGCGGGATTCGCCGCGGACCGGTTCGGCCCGACGTCCACACTGGTCGTGATGGGCGCCTGCTACCTGCTGGTGGTGCTGACGCCGCTGCTGGGCGGCCCGTGGCGGGACATGCGCCGGCCCACAGTGGTGCGGCAGCGCGAGCCCGAGCCCGTCTCGGAGCGCAGGCGGGAAACGCTCTCTTGACATCGACCGACTTCGTTCATACCTTCATCGAAGTCTATTTGTATGGTTTGTTAACCGTTCGGCGGGGCCGGCCGCCGTGACGGAAACGGCCACCACCCCGCAGGAGGCGCCCCGTGCGCACCATCCGTACCCTCGCCGCCCTGGCGGTGACAGCGGTCGGCCTCACCGCCGCCCTCACCGTCGTCCCCCACTCCCCCGCGATCGCCGCCCCCGGCGCGGTCACCTGGTCCGACGACTTCAACGGCCCCGCCGGCGCCGCGCCCGACGCGAGCAAGTGGCGCTACGACATCGGTGGCGGCGGCTGGGGCAACAACGAGTTGCAGTACTACACCAACAGCACCCGCAACGCCGCGCTCGACGGCAACGGCAACCTGGTCATCACCGCCCGCCGGGAGAACCCCGGCGGCTACAACTGCTGGTACGGAAGCTGCCAGTACACCTCGGCCCGGCTGCTCACCAACGGCACGTTCGCCCAGGCGTACGGGCGGTTCGAGGCGCGCATCAAGGTCCCGCGTGGACAGGGGCTGTGGCCGGCGTTCTGGATGCTCGGCAACGACATCGGCACGAACCCGTGGCCCGGCAGCGGCGAGATCGACATCATGGAGAACGTCGGCTACGCGCCGTCGACCGTCTGGGGCACGCTGCACGGCCCCGGCTACTCCGGCGGCAGCGGCGTCGGCGCCTCCACCTCGCTGCCCGGCGGGCAGGCGCTCGCCGACGCCTTCCACACGTTCGCCGTGGACTGGGCGCCGGACTCGATCACCTGGTACCTCGACGGCGTGGCGTACTCCCGCAAGACGCCCGCCGACATCGGCGGCAACCGCTGGGTCTTCGACCACCCGTTCTTCATGATCATGAACGTGGCGGTCGGCGGCAACTGGCCCGGCTCGCCGGACGGCAGCACGACGTTCCCGCAGACCATGACCATCGACTACGTCCGGGTCCAGGCCTGGGACAACGGCGGCGGGGGCACCGGCGGCCAGATCATCGGGTACGGCAACAAGTGCGTCGACGTGGCCAGCGCCGGCACCGCGAACGGCACCCCGGTGCAGCTCTGGACGTGCAACGGCACCGCCGCCCAGCGCTGGAGCTGGAACGCCGACGGCTCGGTACGCGCGCTCGGCAAGTGCCTCGACGTGGCCGCCGGGTCCACGGCGAGCGGCGCCAAGGTGCAGCTCTACGACTGCAACGGCACCGGCGCGCAGAAGTGGGTGTTCAGCGCGGCCGGCGACATCGTGAATCCCCAGGCCAACAAGTGCCTGGACGCCACCGGTCCCAGCTCGGCCGACGGCACCCGGCTGCAGATCTGGGACTGCACCGGCGCCGCCAACCAGAAGTGGCGCCGCTGACCGGCGTCCCGGCCCGGGGCGGGCGGCGCATCCGCCCGCCCCGCCCTCACCCGCCCCGGCGTCACCCGCACCCGCACCCGCACCCGCACCCGCGATCTTGCACTTTCGGCCCGAGTCGCGCCCCGAATGTCCCGTTCGCC
>NZ_JAGPXV010000733.1:0-2678 GCF_018070405.1 Micromonospora sp. D75 | reverse complement strand
GACGGCGACACCGTGTACAGCAACGGTCGACGCCTCTACGTCGCCGCCGACCAGCGCTGGCGGACGTGGCGCGCCGCGTCACCGGAGGCGCGCGACGTCAGCACCGAGATCTATCAGTTCGACACCGCCGCGGGCACGCCGCGCTTCGTCGCCGCCGGGTCGGTGCCCGGCTGGCTGATCAACCAGTACGCGCTGTCCGAGTGGGACGGTCACCTGCGGGTCGCCACCACCACCGGCGACACGTGGAGGCGGGAGAGGTCCTCCCAGTCCGGCGTCTACGTGCTGCGCGCCGACGGTCCCACGCTCAAGCGGGTCGGCGCGGTCACCGGCCTCGGCAAGGGCGAGCGGATCTTCGCGGTGCGGTTCGTCGGCGGCACCGGATACGTGGTCACGTTCCGGCAGACCGACCCGCTGTACGGCGTGGACCTGCGCGACCCGGCCGCGCCCCGGGTGACCGGCGAGCTGAAGATCAACGGGTATTCGGCGTACCTGCACCCGGCCGGCGACGGCCGCCTGATCGGCGTCGGCCAGGACGCCACTGACGAGGGGCAGGTGACGGGCACCCAGGTGTCGCTGTTCGACGTCGCCGACCCGGCCCGGCCCACCCGGATCGCCCAGCACCACGTCGCCCGTGGCTGGTCGGAGGCGGAGCACGACCCGCACGCGTTCCTCTACTGGCCGCCGGAGCGGCTGGTGGTGATCCCGGTGATGCAGTCGGGCGTGGACACCGATGGGCCCGACGGCACGAAGCGCCCGCCGTTCGGTGGTGTGCTGGCGTTGCGGCTCGGCGACAAGGGATTCACAGTGGCCGGCGCGGTGGACCATCCGGGGAGCCTGGCCGACGGCGGCGAGCGGACGCCGATCCGCCGCTCACTGATGATCGACGGTGTGCTCTGGACGCTCTCCGACGCCGGTCTCAAGGCGACCGCCCTGGCCGGCATGACCAGCCTGGCCTGGGTGCCGCTGACCTGACATCGGCCGGGCCTCGCCGCGCGGGTGGGCGTGCGACGAGGCCCGGCACGTCACTGTTCCAGCGCCGCCTCGGCCGCCGCCACCTGCGGTCCCACCCGCGCCGCGTACGCGACGACGCCGCCGAGGAGGAACGTCGTGGCGGTGACCGCGGCGATTCGGTTGCCCGGCTCCTGCGCCATCCACAGCGCCGCCTGCCGCCATTCCGGCCCGCCCGGCGCGGCCATGAAGGACGCCATGGCGGCCCAGGCGGTCGGCGCCTGCCAGGCGGCCCGGGCGCCGGCCAGTGCCGCGCCGAGGCCGACCAGCCCGATCAGCCCGGCCGTGTTGCGGGCCAGCACGTCCAGCGGCCCGAAGTCGACGCCGAGGACGCGGGCGGCGGCCAGCAGCCCGACCACCGCCGCGGCGTACCCGAGCAGGTGCCCGGCCCGGCGCGGCGCCCACTGCCACGCGGCGGTCCGTTCCAGCGCCGGGTCGGTGCCGGCGAGCGTCGGCCCCAGCGGCGCCACCGCCAGGGCGGTGGTGAGCACGGCGAGGCCGGCGGGCACCTCGGGGCGGTCGGTGAAGCCGGCCCAGGCGACGGCCATCACGGCGACGGCGATAGCGGATCCGGCCAGGGCGGCGGGTAGCCGGCGGGACCGCACGTACAGCGGCAGCCAGCGGGTCACGGCGCGGCCCGTCCGGTGAGCGCCGGCATCAGGTCCGGCTCGCACCGCGCGGCGGCGTCCCGCAGCGCGGTGATGCGCCGCAGCTGCTCCGGCTCGGGCAGCGCGCGCAGTTGCCGCACCCCGTCCCGGATCTCCTCCTGCTGCTCGTCGGCGTACCGGTAGCCGGTCCAGGAGTCCCACAGCCGCACGGTCTCGGCGTCGAGCAGCCAGGCCGCGGCGATCGCCGGGGCGATGTCGTCGCCGCTGCGCCCGCAGCCCGACCACATGGTGCCGCCGCCCAGGGCGATGCGCTCGGCCACGTCGGCGGCCCGGCCGGTGTCCGGGTCGACCTCCAGGAGGAACTGCACGGTGCCGGGTGCCGGCTTGGGCCGGTGCCACTGCTCGCTGTCGTTGCTGCCGACGGTGTCCAGCCGCACTTCCACCGCGCGGGCCGGCGCGTCCGGCAGCTTTGCCAGCGCCTTGAGCCCTCGGCGGGCCTCGGGAGTGATCTCAGGCAGCAGGTGCGCGTTGACGGCGGTGACGCACACCTGCGGCGTGCCGTCGGCGCAGACGAAGCGGCGTGCGTCCGGATCGAGCTGCCAGATCCCGGTCGGGCCGGGCACGCCGATCAGCAGGAGACCCGCCACGCCCCCGGCGAGGCTCGCGAGCGCCCCGGCCCGGACCGGCCACGACCGGCCCGCCGCCAGCAGCAGCCCGGCGAGGACCAGCCCGACGCCCAGCGCGAGGCGGCTGAGCAGCAGCCGGTCGGACAGCGTCTCCCACGGCGTGTCCGGCGGCCAGGAGATCATCAGGGAGGCGTTCGACAGCCGGCTGGTGCTGCCCGGACCGCCGAGCATGGCGGTGCCCTCCTGCGCGACCAGGCCGGCGGCGGCCAGCAGCGGCGGCAGCAGCGGCGAGGACCACAGCCGGCCGACGGCCACCCCCACCCAGGCCGTGCCCACCAGCACCAGCACGTCGGTCAGGGGCCCGGCGAGTCCGCGTACGCCGAGGTAGGCGCCGTCGACGGCGACCACCGCGCCGGCGCCTACCTCGGCGTACGCG
>NZ_JAGPXV010000732.1:0-2679 GCF_018070405.1 Micromonospora sp. D75 | reverse complement strand
GGCCCGGACCGTGCACCGGGTCGTCCAGCGGCTGCTGCACCAGCCGACCGTACGGGTCCGCCAGCTCGCCGCCGAGCCCGGCGGCGACCAGTACGCGGCGCTGCTGCGCGAGCTGTTCGACCTGGACGTTCCGCAGACGTCCCCGGTCGACACCGTTCCCGACGTGGTCGCCACCGATCTCGACGGGCGGCCGTCGTTCGACGCCGCCGACATCCCGCCCACCGGAGGTGCGCGATGACCGCCCCACTGCGCCTCGGCACCCGGGGCAGCGCCCTGGCGATGGCCCAGTCCGGCCACGTGGCCGAAGCCCTCACCGCGGCCACCGGCCGCCCGGTCGAGCTGGTTGAGGTGGTGACCGCCGGGGACAAGTCGACCGCCCCGGTGCAGCGACTCGGCGTCGGCGTGTTCGTGTCCGCGCTGCGCGACGCGCTGACCGCCGGTGAGATCGACTTCGCCGTCCACTCGTACAAGGACCTGCCCACCGCGGCGGCGCCCGGCCTGCACGTCGCGGCCGTGCCGCCCCGGCAGGACCCGCGCGACGCGCTGGTGGCCACCGACGGCCGTACGCTCGCCGAGCTGCCCCCCGGCGCCCGCGTCGGCACCGGCGCGCTGCGCCGGATCGCCCAGCTGCACGCGCTGGGCATGCAGTTGGAGGTCACCCCGATCCGGGGCAACATCGACACCCGGCTCAGCCGGGTGCTCGGCCCGGACGCCGACCTCGACGCCGTCGTGCTGGCCCGCGCCGGGCTCAACCGGATCGGCCGCGCCGACGTCATCACCGAGACGCTCGACCCGATGCTCATGCTGCCCGCGCCCGCTCAGGGCGCGCTGGCCGTCGAGTGCCGGGCCGACGACCAGGACGTGATCGAGATGCTCGCGCTGCTCGACCACGAGCCGTCCCGCGCCGCGATCACCGCGGAACGGGCGCTGCTGGCCACCCTGGAGGCAGGATGCAGCGCACCCGTGGCCGCGTACGCCGTCCTCGCCGAAGGCGAGCCCACCGACGAGGGCGACGTGATTCAGGAGATCTACCTGCGCGGTGCGGTGATCAGCCCGGACGGTTCGCGTGACCTCCGGCTGTCCCGCACCGGAACGCCCGCCGACGCGGCGGAGATCGGCAAGGCACTCGCCGCCGAACTCCTCGAACTCGGCGCCGACTCGATCCTCGGCCAGGACGCACAGGCCGGCCCGGGGACCCAGCAACTTGGGAGCACAGAATGACCCGCACCCGTAAGCCCGTAGGCCAGATCGCTTTCGTCGGGGCCGGTCCCGGCGACCCCGGCCTGCTGACCCGCCGGGCGCTGGACGCCCTGGTCGAGGCCGACCAGGTGGTCTACGACCGGGGCGTACCCGAGTCGCTCCTGGCGCACGTACGCGCCCAGGCCCGGCCCGACGCCGAGTTCAGCCCCGCCGAGGGCGTGCCGGGGGACGTGGCGAAGGTGCTGATCTCCGCGGCCCGGTCCGGGCAGAACGCCGTGCACCTGGTCGCCGGTGACCCGTTCGGCCACGACTCGGTGGTCAAGGAGGTGCAGGCGGTCGCGCGTACCGCAGCGCACTTCGAGGTGGTGCCGGGCGTCGGCCAGGCCGAGGGCGTGGCCACCTACGCGGGTGTCCCGCTGCCGGGCGTACGCACCGCCGCCGACGTCGAGGACGTCACCGCGCTCGACTTCGACGCGCTCGCCACGGCCGTGGGCCGGGGTTCGCTGGCGCTCGCCGTGGACGCCGGTGACCTGGCCGCCGTCCGGGACGGCCTGCTGGCCGCCGGCGTCGACGGCACCACAGCGGTGGGGGTGACCGGCGACGGCACCGGCGAGACGCAGTACACCACCACGTCGACTGTCGACTCCTTCGTCGCGGCGGCGCTCGGCTTCACCGGCCGGGTGGTGCTCACCGTCGGCGCGGCCGTCACCGACCGCGACAAGCTGAGCTGGTGGGAGAACCGCCCGCTGTACGGCTGGAAGGTGCTGGTGCCCCGCACCAAGGAGCAGGCCGGCGTGATGAGCGCCCGGCTGCGCGCGTACGGGGCGATCCCGTGCGAGGTGCCGACCATCGCGGTCGAGCCGCCGCGTACCCCGGCGCAGATGGAGCGGGCGGTCAAGGGCCTGGTCGACGGCCGCTACGCCTGGGTGATCTTCACCTCGGTCAACGCGGTCCGGGCGGTGTGGGAGAAGTTCGCCGAGCACGGCCTCGACGCCCGCCACTTCGGCGGCGTCAAGATCGCCTGTATCGGTGACGCCACCGCCGAGGCGGTCCGCGCGTTCGGCATCCAGCCGGAGCTGATCCCCTCCGGGGAGCAGTCCTCCGAGGGCCTGCTGGCCGAGTTCTCGCCGCACGACGAGGTCCTCGACCCGGTCGGCCGGGTGCTGCTGCCGCGCGCCGACATCGCGACCGAGACGCTTGCCGCCGGGCTCACCGAGCGGGGCTGGGAGGTCGACGACGTGACCGCGTACCGGACGGTGCGGGCGGCCCCGCCGCCGGCCGAGATCCGCGACGCGATCAAGTCGGGTGGGTTCGACGCCGTGCTGTTCACCTCGTCGTCCACGGTGCGGAACCTCGTCGGTATCGCCGGGAAGCCGCATGCGCGCACGGTTGTTGCAGTGAGCGGGCCCAAGACGGCGGAGACCGCCACCGAGTTCGGCCTGCGGGTCGACGTGCAGCCGCCGCACGCCTCGGTGCCCG
>NZ_JAGPXV010000731.1:0-2692 GCF_018070405.1 Micromonospora sp. D75 | reverse complement strand
ACCTGGTCATCGCCGTCTGCGACAACGCCCACGAGGAACTCACCGGGCCGGTCCGCCCCCGCCTGCACTGGTCCGTGCCGGACCCGGCCCGCGTCGACACCGACGAAGCGTTCGAGGCGGCCTACGCCGACCTCGCCGACCGCGTCGATCGCGTCGCCCCGCACACCGCCGCACCCTGCGGGAAGCCGGCCTGATCACCGCCTCAGTCTGCGGGCGCCCGACGCAGCCGCCCGGCACAGGGCGACCTCACCCGACGCGCACGCGCCGGCACCGACGATCCACGGGAGCAGACCGATGAGCACCGCCACCAGAGCCGAACACGCCCCACCGTTGGTGGCACGCCTCTCGCGCCTCGACCGGTTCCTGCCGGTCTGGATCGGCCTGGCCATGGTCGCCGGCCTGCTGCTCGGCCGGATCGTTCCCGGCCTGGACGACGCTCTCGACGCCGTCCAGGTCGGTGGCATCTCCCTGCCCATCGCCCTCGGCCTGCTGATCATGATGTATCCGGTACTGGCCAAGGTCCGTTACGACCGCCTCGACACCGTCACCGGTGACCGGCGCCTCCTGGTCTCGTCGCTGATCCTCAACTGGATCGTCGGTCCCGCCGTCATGTTCGCCCTGGCCTGGATGTTCCTGGCCGACCAGCCGGAGTACCGCACCGGTCTGATCATCGTCGGCCTGGCCCGCTGCATCGCGATGGTCATCATCTGGAACGACCTGGCCTGCGGCGACCGGGAGGCGGCAGCGGTCCTCGTCGCCGTCAACTCGGTGTTCCAGGTCCTCGCGTTCGGCCTGCTCGGCTGGTTCTACCTGTCGGTGCTGCCGGGCTGGCTGGGTCTGGACGGCGCCGCGCTGCAGGTCTCCGGCTGGGAGATCGCCGGCAACGTGCTCGTCTTCCTCGGCATCCCCCTGCTCGCCGGCTACCTGTCCCGCCGCCTCGGCGAACGGACCAGGGGCCGCGACTGGTACGAGCGGCGATTCCTGCCCAGGGTCGGACCCGTCGCCCTGTACGGACTGCTGTTCACCATCGTCGTCCTGTTCGCCCTGCAGGGTGAGGCCATCACCGACCGGCCGGTCGACGTGGCCCGCATCGCCCTGCCGCTGCTGGCCTACTTCGCCCTCATGTGGGCCGGCTCCTACCTGCTCGGCCGGGCCATCGGCCTGAACTACGAACGCACCACCACCCTGGCCTTCACCGCGGCGGGCAACAACTTCGAACTGGCGATCGCGGTCGCGATCGGCACCTTCGGGATCGCCTCCGGCCAGGCCCTCGCCGGCGTCGTCGGCCCGCTGATCGAGGTTCCGGTTCTCGTCGGCCTGGTCTACGTGTCGCTGTGGGCCCGTGCCCGCCTGTTCCCCGCGCCGGGAACCCGGCCATGAGATGCCCCGACCGCGCCGCGGCACGTCACGGCAACCATCAGGATCATGGAGACCCGATGAGCGACAAACCCAGCGTCCTGTTCGTCTGCGTGCACAACGCCGGCCGTTCCCAGATGGCCGCCGGGTGGCTGCGCCACCTCGCCGGCGACACCGTCGAGGTCCGCTCCGCCGGAAGCGCGCCCGCCGGCCAGGTCAACCCCGCCGCCGTCGAGGCCATGCGGGAGGTCGGCATCGACATCACCGACCAGACCCCCAAGCGCCTGGAGTACGAGACGGCGGAGTCCTCGGACGTCATCGTCACCATGGGCTGCGGTGACGCCTGCCCCGTCTTCCCGGGCAAGCGGTACGAGGACTGGAAGCTGGAAGACCCCGCGGGCAAGGGCGTCGACGCGGTACGCCCCATCCGGGACGAGATCCGCGCCCGGGTGGAACGGCTGCTCGCCGACCTGCGCCCCACCGCCTGACACCCCTGTCGTGCGACTCACCATGATCCGGTCCTGGTTGCACCGGCATGCGGCGGCCGTTGATGCAACGATGCAAGCGTGGGAACTGCGAAAACTGCCACCCCTGCCATCTCGCCGCTGACCGGCGAGCCGATCAAGCGTGCCGATGCCGAACGCCTCGCGGGAGTGCTGAAGGCGTTGGCCGACCCGGCCCGGCTGCGCCTGCTCAGCCTGATCCAGTCCGCTCCGGAGGGCGAGGCGTCCGTCAGCGACCTCACCGCGCCGCTCGGGCTCTCCCAGCCGACCGTCAGCCATCACCTTCGGATCCTCACCGAGGCCGGTCTGATCGAGCGTGAGAAGCGGGGTGTGTGGGCGTACTACCGTCTGGTGCCGTCCGCGATCTCGGCGATCGCCGAACTGCTGACGCCACCTCGTAAGCGACCGACGAGGAAGGTCCGCTGAGCAGGCGACCGCGGGGCTGCCGCGAGCACCCGCCGACCTGACCGGGTCGTCCCCGCCGGCCCCCTTGAGGAGCGCCGTCCGGCCCGGTAGAAACGGCGGGACCGACGGGAGATCAGCCATGACCGATGCCGACGGGCAGTTGTCCGCGACGCCCCGCACGAGCCTGCGCCGGATGAAGGAGAAGGGGCACCGCGACCGCGCCGCCCTGTTCGACGTGCTCCGGGCCGGGTTCGTCTGCCACCTCGGCGTCCTGGTGGACGGTCACCCGATGGTGGTGCCGACCGTCTACGGGTTCGACGACCGCCACCTCTACCTGCACGGCTCGGTGGCCAGCCGGAGCCTCACCACCGACACCGACGTCTGCGTCACGGTCACCGTGGTCGACGGCCTGGTGCTGGCGCGCTCGG
>NZ_JAGPXV010000730.1:0-2698 GCF_018070405.1 Micromonospora sp. D75 | reverse complement strand
CGGGTACAACGTCATCAGAAGGCCCTCGGTATGGAAACGGTTGGCTCGACACCACCGGACCTACCGAGGGCCTTCCCTCACCTCAACCCGACACGCCGCCGCACCCCAAATCTCAAACACTCACTAATAAGGGGCCCTTCCTTACAAGCGGCGGGGGCCGGTGTCCGGGCGCGCCACCTCCGCGCCGGTGCGCACGGTGGCGTGCAGCACCGAGATGCCGTCCGGCCGGGCCAGCACCGGATTCAGCGTGAGCGACCGCACCCGGGGCTGCTCGTCGGCGAGCCGCCCGACCCGCACCAGCAGGTCGACCAGCGCCGCCCGGTCCACCGGCGCGGCGCCCCGGTGCCCGCGCAGCAGCGGCGCGGCCCGGGGCTCGTCGACCAGTTCGGCGGCGTCCCGGTCGGTCAGCGGCACCGCCCGCCAGGCCCGGTCGCCGAGCAGCTCGGTCGCCACGCCGCCGAGCCCGAACCCGACCACCGGCCCGAACGCCGGATCCTCCACCAGCTCCACCACGCACGCCACGCCGGGCGCGACCATCGGCTGGACCAGCACCTCCGCGCCGAACGCCGGTGCCATCTCGGCGTACGCGCGGCGCAGCGCGGCGGCGTCGGCCAGGTCGAGGCGTACCGCGCCGAGGTCGAGGCGGTGCCGCAGCCCGGGGGCGGCGGCCTTGAGCGCCACCGGCCAGCCGAGCCGCTCGGCGGCGGCCAGCGCCTCCTCCGTCGTCGTCGCCGGGACCGACTCCACCACGTCGATGCCGTACGCGCGCAGCAACGCCGCCGCGTCGGCCCCGTCGGGCCGCAGCGCGGCGTGCCCGGCCGTCCGGTCCACGTCGGCCAGTTCCGGCAGCACCCCGGCGGGCCGGCGCAGCCAGTCCGCGTACGCGGTCACCCGGCCCAGCGCGCGTACCGCCTCCTCGACGCTCGGGTACGCCGGCACCCCGGCCGGCACCAGCCCGGCGAGGAACGTCGCCACCACCGGCTTGCCGGTGACCCGCGCGTCGGGCAGCGCCGAGGCGAAGTCGGCCACCGGGTCGGCGAGCTGCCCCGGCAGCGGCGGCGCGAACACCGCCACCACGGCGTCGACCCGCTCGTCGGCGACCGCGTCACCGAGCGCGGCGGCGTACGCGGCGGCCCCGGCGCTCGGCCCGACGTCCCGCGGGTACCCGTCGGCGACCGTCAGTCCCTGAGCGGCGCAGGCGGTGGCGGCCAGCCCGGTCAGCGCCGACGAGTTGCCCACCACGGCGACCCGCCGCCCGGCGGGCAGCGGCTGGTGGGCCAGCAGCACACCCACGTCGAGCAGCTCGGACACGGTGTCCACCCGGATCACCCCGGACTGGGCGAACAGCGCGCTCACCGCCGCCGCGTCCAGCGCGGGCGCCTCCCCCACGCCCGGCGGCCGGGCCAGCGAGGCGAGCGCCACCACAGGCTTGCTACGGCCGATGCGCCGGGCCAGCCGGGCGAACTTGCGCGGGTTGCCGAACGTCTCCAGGTAGAGCGTGATGACGTCGGTGGCCGGGTCGTCCTGCCAGTACTGCAGCAGGTCGTTGCCGGACACGTCGGCCCGGTTGCCGGCCGACACGAAGCTGGACAGGCCGAGCCCGCGCCGGGACGCCTCGGCCAGCAGCGCCACCCCGAACGCGCCGGACTGGCTGAACACGCCGACCCGGCCCGCCGCGGGCAGCACCGGGGCGAGCGTGGCGTTGAGGCGTACCGCCGGGTCGGTGTTGGCGACGCCGAGGCAGTTCGGGCCGACCACCCGCATGCCGGCCAGGTGCGCGGCGCGGACCAGCGCGCGCTGCGCCGCCGCACCGGCCGGGCCGGACTCGGCGAACCCGGCCGAGATCACCACCAGGCCGTGCGCACCGGCGCGTGCGGCGTCGTGCACCACGTCGGTCACCGCGTCCGGCGGCACCGCCACCACGGCGAGGTCGACGTCCTGACCGGCGTCGGCCGCCGACGGGTACGCGGGCAGCCCCGCCACCGTCGCCGCGCTCGGGTGCACCGGCACGATCGCGCCGGTGAACCCGCCGTCGCGCAGGTGCCCGAGCAGCGCCGCGCCGACGCCCTGACCGGTGGTGCTGGCGCCGTAGACGGCGATGCCGCGTGGCGCGAGCAGCCGGGCGATCGAGCGGGCCTCGGTACGGTGCTCCCGGCCGCGCTGCACCTCGAGCGTCGCCTCGGTCGGCGCGATCGGGAAGGTCAGGTGCACCACGCCGTCGGCGTACTGGCGCTGGACCTGGTAGCCGAAGTCGGCGAAGACCCGCAACATCGCCCCGTTGGCCGGGAGCACCTCGGCGACGAAGTGCACGATGCCGTTGCGTCCGGCCGCGTCGGCCAGGTGCTCCAGCAGCACCGAGCCGATGCCCCGGCCCTGGTAGGCGTCCTCGACCACGAACGCCACCTCGGCCTCCGGCGAGGCGGGGCCGAGGCGCTCGTACCGGCCGACGGCGACGATCCGCTCGCCGGCCAGCACCACGAACGCCTCCCGGTCGCGGTGGTCGACGTTGACGAAGCGCTTCAGGTCGCGTTCCGGGATACGCGGGTACGGCGAGAAGTAGCGCAGGTAGCGGGTGCGCTCGGAGAAGCGGCCGTGCATCGCCACGATCTCGGGCGCGTCCTCGGGACGGATCTGTCGCAGCTGGACGGTCGTACCGTCGCTGAGCAGCACGTCCACCGGTTGTTCGACGGTGGTCACC
>NZ_JAGPXV010000073.1:0-14872 GCF_018070405.1 Micromonospora sp. D75 | reverse complement strand
GGGCCCGCCCCGCCCGGGCGCGGCGGATGCCGGTGGCGTCCTGGCCGAGCGGGACCACCGCGCCGGTGCGGTCCACGCCCTCGACCCGGGTGTCCGGGGCGGGCGCGTTCGGCGGGTCGGAGGTGGAGTACATCCGGAACGGCCCGAACGGGAAGTCGTCGTCGGTGCCGCGCACGGTGCCCAGGAGCAGCAGCGCCAGGCCGAGCAGGGTGGCGCCCACTCGGACCGCGCGCCCGCGGGCGGTCAAGGTCTCCATCGCATGGTGACGATACGGGAGTGAAGCGGCCGAAAGTGTCCCTCAGTCGGCCATTCCTCACTGTCCGTCCCGGCGGTGCGGCGGGCGTGGAAACGCCGCCGGCCGGCCCCTGGCGGGGTCGTCCGGCGGCGTCGGGTACGTCAGTGGTTGTGCTCGGCCAGCTTCTTGCGGACGTCGTCCATGTCCAGCGCCTGGACCTGCTCGATCAGGTTCTCCAGCGCGGACTCCGGCAGCGCGCCCGGCTGGGCGAACACGATCACGCCGTCACGGATCGCCATGATCGTCGGGATGGAGCTGATGTTGAACTTCGCCGCCAGCTCCTGCTGCGCCTCGGTGTCGACCTTGCCGAAGGCGATGTCCGGGTGCTTCTCCGAGGACCGCTCGTAGACCGGGGCGAAGCGCTTGCACGGGCCGCACCAGTCCGCCCAGAAGTCGAGCAGGACGATCCCGTCCTGGCCGGTCACCTCGTCAAAGTTGGCCGTGGTCAGCTCAACCGTTGCCATTGCTCTCTCCGATCACCGCGGATTGTCGTACGCCCGGTGGAACCAGGGTCAGTCCGTCCGAATTCCCGGCACCGTGGGGACGAAACGCACAGCGCCCGGACGGTGACCCTGGGCACATCGAACTCTATCTGTGCGGGCCGCTCGTGCGGAACGCAAATGCATGCCGCACTTGCGTGACGGGACGTGATGGGAGCGTTTCCAGGGAGATCACGCACAGTTCTGGCTACGAATCAGTAACTTCGGGCTTGACGAGCATCTATCCAGCCTGCGGAGATCGCTTACCGACAGTGCGTCGGTGACTTTCCGTAGTGTTACGAAAAGGTAAATGTGACCTCCGTCTCTGTTGATGTGGTGCGCCGTACGGCAGAATTCTTCGCATCAGAGCGTGGGCGGCGGGTGCCGGGGAGGGCCCCGCCGCTCATTGCGTCCGGACCTCGGTGGCCCCCGGTGTGACATTTCCGCCGCGCGAGCGCCCCGCACCTCGCCTTAACAAGCGATAAGGCATGCTGTGCCGAACTCCATCGCCGCCTGTCGAAGGGGACAAGGATGCAGTTCGGCCGCTACTACGAGGAGTTCGAGGTCGGCGCGGTCTACCGGCACTGGCCGGGCAAGACGGTCACCGAGTACGACGACCACCTCTTCTGCCTGCTCACCATGAACCACCACCCGCTGCACATGGACGCGCACTACGCCGAGTCCGCCTCGCAGTTCAAGCGCAACGTGGTGGTCGGCAACTACATCTACTCGCTGCTGCTCGGCATGTCCGTGCCGGACGTCAGCGGCAAGGCGATCGCCAACCTGGAGATCGAGTCGCTGCGGCACGTCGCGCCGACGTTCCACGGCGACACCATCTACGGCGAGACGACGGTCCTGGACAAGCGGGAGTCGGCCTCCAAGCCCGACCGGGGCGTGGTCGCCGTCGAGACCCGCGGCTACAACCAGGACGGCACGCTGGTCTGCGTGTTCCGCCGCAAGGTCATGGTCCCCAAGAAGGAGTACGCGGCCGCCGCCGTCCCGGACGGCGTCGACCCGGAGCGTCCCAGCTTTCCCGAGCCGCGCTGACCCGCGTCCGTCCGGCTCACCGGGCCTCGTTCTCCGTTCGGCGGGGACGGGGCCCGGATCTCGTCCGGAGGCATATGCTCGGGCTGGAGGTGCCCATGAGCCACTCCGAAGCCGTAGAGCCGCCTTCCGCCGGTCGCCGCGCCGCGCCGCTCACCACCGCCGCGTACTCCGCGACGGAGTGGGACCTGCTCACCGACCTGCCCGGCCGCGTGCTGGTCGCCGCCGCGGCGCCCGGGCCCGGGCGTCCGCCGCGCGGTGTCGCCGCCGGCCTCGCCGGTCTGGACGCGGTGGCCGCCGGACGCGCCTTCGACAGTGATCTCGTCCGCGCCGTGGTGGCCGCCATCTACGCCCGCCACGACGGCGCAACCGAGCGGGACGAGCGCCTGACCGACCTGGTCGACCTGCTGGCCGCCGCCCGGGCCGCGGTACGGGTGCTGCGCCGCCGCGCCGATCCGGCCGACTCGGCGGCGTACCGGCAGTGGGTGGAGTCGGTCGCCGCCCGCGTGTGCCGCGCCGGGCAGACCACGCCGAGTCCCGCCGACCGGCGTTTCCTCGACCGGCTGGGCGGCGCGCTCGACCTGCGCTGACGCGCGGCGCCGCCGGGCCGTACCCTCGGCAACCGTGACCGACGACCAGCTCGACGTGGGTGTGGGGCCGTGGCCCGGTGACCCGCCGGACGACCCGCGCTACGACCCGGAGCTGCTCGTCGCCGGTGACCGGCGCAACGTGGTGGACCGGTACCGCTACTGGCGGCGCGAGGCGGTCGTGGCCGATCTGGACCGGCGGCGGCACGAGTTCCACGTGGCGATCGAGAACTGGCAGCACGACTTCAACATCGGGACCGTGGTCCGCAACGCCAACGCCTTCCTCGCCGCCGAGGTGCACATCGTCGGGCGGCGGCGGTGGAACCGCCGGGGCGCCATGGTGACCGACCGCTACCAGCACGTCCGGCACCATCCGACGATCGAGGAGTTCGTCGCCTGGGCGCGGGACGAGAGCCTGCCGGTGGTCGGGATCGACAACCTGCCCGGCTCACGGCCGATGGAGACCGCCGTGCTGCCGCGCCGCTGCGTGCTCCTCTTCGGTCAGGAGGGACCCGGCCTGTCCCCGGTGGCGCGGTCGGCCTGCGACGCGCTCTTCTCGATCGCCCAGTACGGCTCGACCCGGTCCATCAACGCGGGCGTGGCCAGCGGCATCGCCATGCACGCCTGGATCCGGTCGTACGCCGGGCCGCCGCCGGACTGACGCCGCGGTTCCACCACCGGACGGAAATCCCACGCCGGTCGGCCCGCCCCGCTTGACGCCCCGCCGTGCGGGGGCGACGGTGAGGGTGTGACTGTCGCGGTGAGTTGTCCGAGATGCGCCGGGCCGGTACGCGAGCCGGACCTGATGCACGCCGAGCACCGGTGCCTGCGCTGCGGCCCGGTCGCGCCGCTGCACGTGCCCGAGCGCATCAACGACGAGATCATGGCCAGCGTGGTCGAGCGGATGGCGGCCGACCCCGACCCGACCGGCCGGCTCCGGATGCCGCTGTGGTGCCCGTGGCCGCTCCCACCGGGTTGGACGCTCACCGGCGTGGCCTGGGCGGGCGACGAACGCGCTGGAGTCCGGGCCACGCTGGTCGCCTGCGCCGGACCGGCCCCGCTGGACGGTGGACCGGCCGACCTGATCTTCGTCGCCGAGGAACCCGGCATCGGTCTCGGTTCCCGCTTCGCGGGACTGCCCGGCCCCGATCCCGGTCCCCAGGTGGAGGAGGCGTTGACCGATCCCGGCCCTGGTCATCCCGAGCGGCTGCCGCACGCGAAGATCCGCGTTGGCGGCCATCCGACTCCACTGTGGCTCGTACGCTCCGAAACGGATCGAAGCGCGTACGCCGGCGAGGCTCGGGGAATGTGGCTCCATGCGATAGCCTGGCCGGCGAGTGCGGGTCACCTCCTCGCGGAAGAAGTCGTGCTGCACGACCTCACCGAGTGGACACCGCCCGAACTCGTGTACGGCGCACCGTCTCCGTACCTGCACGGACGGGCCTGACCGCCCGCACCGGTGAGTCGGAGAGCGGACGCAGATATTCACGGTAAGACACCATGCTGATACTCTGGGTGCCGCTGCGGTAAACGGACCCGGCGCCGCGCGAGAGGATGGCCCGCTATGGTCAAGAAGGTCCTCACCTGGGCCGGCATCGCATTCTTGATCTTCTTCGTTGCGTACCGGCCCAACTCCGCCGCCGACGTCTTCAAGTCTCTCGGCGGCGGCATCATGGACATCGCGCAGGGCTTCGGCGACTTCTTCACCAACCTCGTCGCCTAGCCGCCCATGGGAAGCCCCTCCGGTCCACCCTTCGACCCGGACGACCCCGACCGGGCACGCCGGGAGCGCGACACCGAGCCGATCCCCCGGATCGACCCGGACGAGCCGCCCAGCGCCTACGGCCCCGGCCCGTACGCGGACGCGGACGACGCCGGCTACGGCAGCGCGTACACCGGTGAGGGGCGGTCCGGCCGGGCCTGGGCACGGGATCCGGACGGCTTCCCGGACCAGCCGATCTCCGAGGAGGAGCTGGCCGGGCTGCGGTCCGACGCCACCGGCATGGCACCCCGCCGGGTGCTGCCGTTGGAGGACGAGCCCAGCTCGCTCGTGGCGCGTTACCTCTTCCCCACCGAGCGCTACCGGGGCGAGTGGAAGCGGCACTGGATCCACCTCACCACCCCGATCATCGTCGGCGTGGCGGCCACGTTCGTGCTCGGCTACCTCTCCGGCTTCCTCGCCGGGCGGGACGTCGGCGCGCTGACCACCGTCGCCGTGCTGCTCTGGTTCGGCGTGATGGGCTGGGTCGCCTGGAAGGTCGCCGACTGGTGGTACGACCGGTTCATCCTCACCAACAAGCGGGTGATGGTGGTCAACGGGATCATCACCCGCCAGGTCGCGATGATGCCGCTCACCCGGGTCACCGACATGAAGTACGAGCAGAGCCCGACCGGCCGCGCGCTCAACTACGGCACGTTCGTGCTGGAGTCCGCCGGCCAGGAACAGGCACTCCGGGTGATCAAGAACTTGCCCAACCCGAACGAGCTCTACCTGCGCGTGGTCGAGGAGATGTACGAGCCGCAGGCGGTCGAGGCACGGCTGGGCAAGGAGGCCGACGAGGCGAAGGCCGACGACGGAGCTTGAAAGTTTTCGTCCGAACATCGGATGAACTGCACACCTTCCGCCATCGACCTGACCGACCGGGCCGTGGCATCCTGCCAGGCAGGACGGGGGGAGATGAGCGTGGTGAGCAGAGATCCGCTGGAGGAGGAGTTCCGCGAATTCGTCGCGGCCCGGTCCGGCGCGCTGCTGCGCACCGCCTACCTGCTCGCCGGTGACTGGGCCACCGCCGAGGACCTGCTCCAGACCGCGCTCACGAAGACCTACCTGGCCTGGAAGCGGCTCGGCGGGATCGAGGCCATCGAGCCGTACGCCCGCCGGGTCCTGGTCAACACGTCCACCAGCTGGTGGCGGCGCCGCTGGCACGGCGAGCGCCCCACCGAGGTGCTGCCGGAGCACGCCGGCGTCGACGAGATCGAGCAGCAACTCGACCGGGACGCGCTCTGGCGGCACCTGCAGGCGCTGCCCGCCCGGCAGCGGGCCGTACTGGTGCTGCGCTTCTACGAGGACATGTCCGAGGCGCAGACCGCCGCGCTGCTGGAGATCTCCCCGGGCACCGTCAAGAGCCAGACCTCCCGGGCGCTCAACACGCTGCGTCGCCGCCTGGGCTCCGAGGCGGCCCTGAGCCTGCCCGAGCCCGCGTCTCCGCCGCCCGCCCCGGCCGGCCGGCCGGGGCCGCCCGCGCGCGGAAACGAGCAGTCCGTGCCCCGGACCCCGGCGCCGCGACCCGCAGCCCGGGTGCCGCAGCCGGTACCGCCACCGGCGGCCCCGGTCCGCCCCGCCGTTCCGATCCCGGCGGAGAGCCGATGACCGGCATCCGGCACGACTGTGACAACCGGACCGGTGGCCCGGAGCGTCCATTGGCCGTGAGCGACGACGAGCTGGAACGGGCGCTGCGGGAGACGCTGTCCCGCCGCGTCGCCACGTCCCGGCCGCTACCAGTCGACCCGGCCGGAGAGGTGCTGCGCCGGGCGCGCCGCACCGGCCGGCGGCGTACGCTCACCGGCCTGGCCCTGGCCGGCGTCGCCACCGTGTTCGTCACCACCGGCGTGGCCCAGTTCAGCGCCTCCGGCGGCGACGGCGGCTCCCCCACAGTCGTGCTCGGCGACCCGCCCGGGCTCACCCCGTCCCCGCTGGCCTCGGGGCCCCCGATCACCCGCTTCGGGCCGGTCCGCGCCGAACTCGACCTGCTCGTCGGCGACCGGCTGGACACCAGCGGCGGCGAACGGCGGCAGCTGACCGGGGTCAGCGGCGTCGAACGGGCGCAGCGCGTCCACGACCGCGAGGGCTGGCTGATGACCTCGGCCGCCACCGCCGCCGGTCGTACCCTCTGGTGGGTTCCGGCCAACGGCACCGCGCCGCAGGTCATGCTCGCCGCCGCGGAGGCGGTCGCGATCTCCCCGGACGGGCGGCAGGTCGCCTGGCGGGACGGCCCCGAGGTGATCGCCGCCGGGGTGGTCGCCGGGCAGCTCATCGCGCCGGTCCGGACCCCCGCGCCCGACGGCGCCGTGCCGGTCGGGTTCGCCGGCGACGCCGTGCTGATCCAGCAGCCCGGCGAGGGCGGGGTGAGCGTCTGGGAACGCGCGCTCGGTGGGCAGCCGGCGCCCGCGAACCCGGACGTGCGCGCCGTCTACGGCACCCGGCCCGACGGCCGCCTGGTCGGCCTGATCACCGCCGACCGGCCCGGGCAGCACTGCCTGGCCCTGCTCGACCCGGCCCGCGACCTCGCGCCGGTGCGTAGCGGATGCGGGGTGAAGCTGGCCGCCGACGGACTCGGCGGGGTGTCCGCCGACGGCCGGTGGCTGCTCGCGAACGGCAACGCCCGCTCCGCCCTGCTGGTCGACCTGGCCGACCCGGGCGCCTCCCCGGCCGCGCACCCGGCCGGCCCGGTGCTGGCCGGCGACGTGGCCTGGACCCACGCGGGCGTGGCGCTGCACGTGGACGCGACCGGCGGGCTGGTCCGGGTCAAGCCGGAGCGGGTGCTGGCCGGGGACCGGCCCACGGCGTCGCCTGTCGAAGGGCTGGCGCCGGGGGACCGGCCGGTGGTGGTGGCCGACGTCCCCACCGCTCCGGAAGGCGCGTAGCGTCGGGCGGGTGAGCGATCCGGCCCGCATCGACCTGCACACCCACTCCACCGCCAGCGACGGCACGCTGACCCCGCCCGAGCTGGTCCGGGCCGCCGCCGACGCCGGGCTCGACGTGGTGGCGCTCACCGACCACGACACCACCGCCGGCTGGGCGCCGGCTGTCGCCGCGCTGCCGCCCGGCCTCACCCTGATCCGCGGCGCGGAGATCTCCTGCCGCTGGTTCGGCGTCGAGCCGGCGATCCCGCTGCACCTGCTCGCGTACCTCTTCGACCCGGCCGAGCCGGAACTGGCCGCGGAGCTGGCCCGGGTCCGGCAGGCCCGCGAGGAACGCGGCGAGCGCATCGTGCGGCTGCTCCAGGCCGACGGCATCCAGGTGAGCTGGACGGAGATCCTGGCCGGCGCGGACGGCGGCACCGTGGGCCGCCCGCACATCGCGCAGGCGCTGATCCGGGCCGGACTGGTCGCCACCACGAGCGAGGCGTTCGGGCCGGACTGGCTCGGCGAGCGGTACCGGCTGCCCAAGGACGACATCGAGGTGTTCCGCGCGGTGGCGCTGGTGCGGGCGGCCGGCGGCGTGCCCGTCTTCGCCCACCCGAGAGCCAGCCGGCGCGGCCGGATCGTGCCCGACGAGCTGATCGCGGACCTGGCCGCGGCCGGCATGACGATGGTCGTGGTGACGCACGAGATGGGGTTCGCGCGCAGCGTCGCCGACACGGTGGCGTTCATGGACGCGGGCGTGGTGCTGGAGTCCGGCCCGCCGGAGGCGGTGTTCGAGGCGCCGGAGCACCCGCGGCTGCGACGCTTCCTGTCCCAGGTTCTGTGACCGGCCGCCTCAGCCCTTCACCGCGCCGATCAGCACGCCCTTGACGAAGTGCCGCTGGATGAACGGGTAGACGGCGACGATCGGCGCGACGGTCAGCACCACCACCGCCATCTTGACCGCCTCGGTCGGCGGCATGGTCACCCCGCTGCTGCCGCCGGAGGTGTGCGGGGCCTGCCCGGCCAGCAGGTAGCTCTGCAGCACCCGCTGGATCGGGTACATGTCGTTGCGGTCGATGAACAGCAGCGCGTCGAACCAGACGTTCCAGTAGCTGACCGCGTAGAACAGGCCGACCACGGCGATGACCGCGCGGGACAGCGGCAGCACGATGCGCGCGAGCGTACGGAAGTCGCTCGCGCCGTCGATGCGGGCGCTGTCCAGCAGTTCCGACGGGATGCGCTGGAAGAACGCGCGCTCGCCGACCTGGGTGAACACGCTGATCGCCGGTGGCAGGACCAGCGCCCAGATGGTGTCCTTCAGGCCCAGCCCGGTGACCACCAGGTAGCGGGGCACCAGCGGCGGGTAGACCAGGAACGGGATCAGGAAGTACGCCAGCAGCCAGCGGTGCCCCAGCGAGCCCGGCCGGGACAGCCCGTACGCGGCGAGCACGGTGACCGTCAGCGCGATGGCGGTGCCGATCACCGTGACGAGCGTGCTGATCCAGAGGGCCCGGGTGACAGCACCCCCGGCGAAGATCGTCTCGTACGCGGACGTGTCGATGCCCCGGGGCACGACCACCAGGCCGCCGGCCCGCGCGATGGTCTCCCGCGAGGACAGGCTGGTCACCAGGATCACCCAGAGCGGGAACAGCACGCCCGCCACGAGCACTGTGAGCACGACGGCCTTGAGGCCCTGCCCGACCGGGGTGGGCGGTTCCTGCCACACCGGCCGGCGGGATCGGTCGCCGGCGACCCGGCGGATCAGCGTGGTCATGACTTGGAGTAGATCCCTCGTTCGCCGAGCATGTGCGCCACCCGGTTGGCGGCCAGGATCAGCACCAGCCCGATGACGGCCTTGAACAGTCCGGCCGCGGCGCCGTACCCGTAGTTCCCGGTGGCGATGGAGAAGTGGTAGACGAAGGTGTCGAGCACCTCGGCGGCCTGCCGGCCGACGGCGTCGCGTTGCAGCAGGAACTGCTCGAAGCCGACTGAGAGCGCGTCGCCCAGGCGCAGGATGAGCAGCAGCACGATCACCGGTCGCAGACCGGGCAGCGTGATGTGCCACAGCCGCCGCCACCGGCCGGCGCCGTCGGCGGCGGCGGCCTCGTAGAGGTTCTGGTCGATGGTGGACAGCGCGGCCAGGAAGACGATGGTGCCCCAGCCGACGTCCTTCCACACCGCCTCGACGGTGACCAGCACGATGAACGTGTCCGGGTTGGTCATCACGTTCCACGGCTGCATCCCGGCGTCGCGCATGGTCTGGGCGAGCAGCCCCGCGCCGCCGAGCATCGCCACGAAGAACGTGACCACCAGCACCCAGCTGAAGAAGTGCGGCAGGTAGACGATGGTCTGGATGAGCCCGCGCAGCCGGCTGGACAGCAGGTTGTGCAGCGCGATGGCCAGCAGGATCGGCAGCGGGAAGAAGAAGACGAGCTGGAACGCGGTGATCGCCAGCGTGTTGCGGAACGCGTCCCAGAACGCCGGGTCGGAGAACAGCAGCTGGAACTGGCCGAAGCCGATCCAGTCACTGTGCACGAACGCCTGCCACGGGTTGTCGCCCAGGTAGGGGTTGTAGTCCTGGAACGCGATCACGTTGCCGGCGATCGGCAGGTAGCTGAAGACCAGCAGGATTCCGAAGCCGGGCGCCACCATGGCGAGCAGCTGCCAGTCCCGCCGCAGCCGGGTGCGCAGCGGCACCCGGCGGCGGCGGGGCGGTCGGCCGGGCGGTCGGCCGGGCGAGGCCGGGGCGTCCGGCCGGGCCCGCTCGGGCCCGGCCAGGACGGCCGGCTCGCTCATCGGCCCGCCTTGGGCAGCGCGTCGGCGAGCAGCTTCCGGGCCTCTTCGCCGCCGGCGGCCTTCCACTCCTTGACGATGGCGTCCACGTCGCTCAGCGGTCGGCGGCCGCGCAGCACGTCGGTGAACTTGTCCTCGGTGGGCACCTGGTTGGCCTTGTACGCGGCGGGCATCTCCAGCTTCACCCCGGCCCACGGGTTGGGCTCCATGTGCTTGACCATCTCGTTGGAGTACGCGAGCACGTCCGGCACGAAGCGCGGGGTGTCCGGGAACGGCCCGATGGTGGGGTTGCGGCCACTGATGAAGAAGTACTGGTTGGCGATCTCCTTGAACGCCAGGTCGGTCTTGACCGGCCCGTTCGGCGACGGGTTGTGGTGCTTGCCCGCGACGCCGAAGTCCCGCAGCTGCGCCTCCTGGCTGCCCAGCGGCGCGGAGCACCAGTTGATGATCCGCAGCAGCTCCTGGACCCGGTCCTTGCCGAGGCCCTTCTTGACGAACGTGTAGGAAATCGGCTCGTCGTCGCCCCAGACCAGCGGGTCGCCGCCGGTGGCGGAGAAGATCGGCACCGGCTGGATGTTCAGCTTGGGGTTGGTCTTCTGGTGCTCGGCCTGGGCGCCCTGCCAGAAGCCGACGCCGTCCTGGAGGAACACGATCGCGCCGTTCTTGGCGAACAGCTGCTTGGCGTCCGCGCCCCTGCTGGCCACGATGTCCGGGTGGACCAGGCCGTCCGCGTAGATCTTGGCCATCACCTCCAGCGCGCGGCGGAACTCCGGGGTCTCGTACTTGAACTCGGGGGTGCCGTCGGACTTGACCCGCCATCCGCCCTTGTGACCCGGCACCTTGTGGAACATCTGGATCATGGCGAAGACGTCGTTGAACGCCCACACCTTGCGCGCCGGGTCGGTCACCTGCTTGGCCACGGCGAGCAGGTCGTCCAGGTTCGCCGGCACGGCCAGGCCGCGCGCGTCGAGGACGTCCTTGCGGGTGAACAGCGCCCACGGGAACGGCCCGTCGGTGGGGTTGGGCACGGACATGAGCCGCTCGTTCCAGACCGCGCGCCGCCAGGCCCCGGTGGGGAAGCTCGCCAGCATCGGGTACGCGGCGGCGGCGTCGCCGCTGAGGTGGTCGGTCAGGTCCTCGAAGAGCACCTTGATGGCCTCGGCGAAGCGCGGGATCTTCTCCACCTCCCACCCCGGTACGCACAGCAGGTCCGGCACGTCGCGCGCGCCGAGCATCGCGTTGAGCTTGTCGGCGTACGTGTTGCCGTCTTGGATGGTGAAGTTGACGGGCGTGCCCAGCTCGGCGTTGACGGCCTGGAGGTAGGCGCTCTGCGCGACGCCGGGCGGCGCCGGGCCCCAGGCGGGGGTCATGGCGGTGACCTGCTTGCCGCTGGTGCCGGGCTTGTCGGTGACGGCGTCGACGAGGCTGGCCGGGTAGCGGGTGTAGCCGTCGGGCACCGGCCGGGTGCCGACGATGTCGGGCTTGATGCCGCCGGGCAGGTCCTTGTGGTTGGGCAGCAGGCCGGAGACGGCGTCGAGGTTCTGGGCGGCGCCGGTGCCGGCCGGCTTCTCCGAGCAGCCGGCGAGCAGCGGGCCGGCGGTGGTGGCGGCCACGCCGAGGCCGACCAGGCCGAGGAAGCGACGGCGGGAGGAGCCCGGGTCGGGGTGGTGCGCGGTCATCGGTCCCCCTTCGGGAAGGGATGCGCAGTGGATTAGTTCGTATGGATGGTCAACAAACTAATCACGACCGTGAGCTTGCACAAGGGTGGACCGGGCGGGACGACGGGTCAGGCCGGGCAGCGGTCGGACAACGCGTAGCGGGTGAGCACCACGTCGCCGATCTGGCGTACCTCGACCACCCGGGCCCGACGGCCCGGGTGCCACGGGAAGCGGCCGTCCCCGACGAAGCGCGGCGCCCGACGGTCCCCCACGAAGAACGGGGCGACCACCAGGTGCAGCTCGTCGGCCAGGCCGGCGGTGAGGAACTGGCGGTGCATCGAGCCGCCGCCCTCCACCATCAGGCGCGTCACGCCGCGCCCGGCCAGGTCGGCCACCACCGCCTCCGCGGTGGCCGGATCGCCCGCGTCGACCACCGTGGACACGGCGCCGACCTGCTCACGGGCCTTGTCCACCACTCCGCTCGGGCAGTACACCAGCTTGAGCCCGTCACCCATGGTGAAGAAGCGCGCCCCCGGGTCGAGGTCGCCGCTGCCGGTGACTGTCACTTTCACCGGCGACGGGGGCAGGCCGCGCGCCACCCGCTCGGCGCGCCGCCGCTCGCTGCGCACCAGCAGGCGGGGGTCGTCGCGGCGCACTGTCGCCGCGCCCACCAGGATCGCGTCGCACCCGGCCCGGGTCGCGTCGACCCGGTCCAGGTCGTCGTCGTTCGACAGCAGCAGCCGGTCGGTGGTCGCGTCGTCGATGTAGCCGTCGATCGACATCGCGCAGCTGAGCAGGACGTACGGGCGGGTGGTCACGGCACGAACGGCAGGTCGAGGGCGTGATCGGCGCGGGTCACCTTGGCCGCCAGGTAACCGGCGTTCGCCGGCGACAGGTGCACGCCGGTGGACACCCGGTCGGCCACCGTGACGCCCAGCCGTTCGAGCTGGGCCGCCTTGTCCGGGTTGTTGCTGAGCAGGGCCACCCGGTCCACGCCCAGCGCGCCGAGCATCTGCGCGGCCACCGTGTAGTCACGCTCGTCCGCGCCGCGCCCGAGCGCCAGGTTCGCCTCGTACGTGTCGAGGCCGTCGTCCTGCAGCGCGTACGCGTCGAGCTTGGCGTACAGGCCGATGCCGCGCCCCTCCTGCCGCAGGTAGAGCAGGTAGCCACCGGCCTCGGCGATGCGCTCGACCGCCTCGCGCAGCTGCGGCCCGCAGTCGCAGCGCTGGCTGCCGAACACGTCCCCGGTGAGGCACTCGCTGTGCGGGCGGACCAGCGGCGGGTCGGCGTCGACGTGTTCACCGAGCCCGAACGCCAGGTGCTCGCGCCCGTCGACGAGACCGTGGAAGGTGTGCACGCGCGCGGTCGTCACGTAACCGTCGGGGAACCGTAGCGGGACCGTCACGCGGGTCCGGACCGTCGCGGTGGGCAGGGTTTCGTCCATGGTTCTCCTGTCGTCCGGTCGCCGGGCGGACCCGGCGACGCACACCTCGCTCCCCCACCGTAGGCGGGATCACCGACAGTTGCCGGGCTCCCGCCGGGGCATCCGCCGCGCCAGCAGCACCGCGGCGCCGGGCAGGCTGGCCACCAGCACCAGCGCGCCGTACACCGTGCCGGTCGCCACACCCTGCGCGGCGGTCAGCCCGGCCGAGGCGAACGCCCACGCGGCGACTCCCTCGCGCGGGCCGAACCCGCCCACGTTGAGCGGCACCGCCATGGCCAGCAGGGCGAGCAGCGTCAACGGCAGCAGGCGGGACAGCGGGGCGTCCGTCCCGGCGGTGCGGGCGGCCACCACGAACGTGGCCAGGTGGCCGGCGAACACCACCGTCGAGGCGATCACCACACCGGCCCAGGTCCGGCGGCCCAGCACGCCGGAGCGCACGTCGGCGACCACGGTCCGGGCCGCCCGCGCCCAGCGGGACGCCCCGGAGCGGGGCACCGCGCGGGCGGCCAGCGCCAGCGCCAGCGCCAGCACGGCCAGGCCGGCCGCCAGCCACGGCAGGTACCGGCGCACCGGTGACGGGAACGCGGCGAGCAGCGCCACCGCGATGACCACCTGCACCACCTGACCGGCGGTGCGCTCCCAGACCACCGCCCGTACGCCCCGGGCCACGTCCCCGGCGTCGCGGCCGTGCCGGACCGCCCGGTGCACGTCGCCGAGCACGCCACCGGGCAGCGTCGAGTTCAGGAAGATCGCCCGGTAGCAGTGCGCCACCGCGGCGCGCATCGGCAGCCGTACGCCCAGCCCGCCGGCGACAAGCGACCAGCGCCAGGCGCAGCAGACGGTGGTGATCACGCCGATGCCGAGCGCGGCGGCCAGCGCCGGCGCGTCGATCAGGCGCAGCCCGGCCAGGAACGGACCGGTGCCCACTGACGCGACGAGCACGGCGAGCACCGCGAGCCCGAGCAGCGGACGTACCCAGGTCCGGCGCGTCCGGGCCCGGCGCGGCGGCGCGGGCGTGACAGCCGGTACGGGTCCGGCGACGGCGACGGCGACGTGTGACAAACGGTCCTCCCTTGTTCCCACCGGTTGTCACGTGCCAGCAGCCGGTACGGTTCAGCCGGCGAGCAGGTCGGCGTGGTGCAGCACCACGTCGAGCCGGCCGGCGGCGGCCTCGGCGAGCCGCCACTTCTGATACGTCGCGGCGGGCCCGGACAGATGCGGTAGTTCCTCGACCGCTGCGGCGACCCAGCCGGTGAGCCATTCGGCGGCCAGTTCCGCCTGCTCCGGGCCGAGCCGCCACGGGGTGGGGCGCACCACGACCTCGACGCCGTGACGGGAGAACGCGGCCACGGCGGCGTCCACGGCGTCCGGCCCGAGCAGCGCCCGGCCGTCGACGGTGCGCCGCTGGTGGGCGTTGAACGCGGCGCTCAGCTCGGCGTCGAGCGGGTCGGGCGGGGTGAACTCGGCCCGCCCGGTGACGGTGAGCGCGAACAGCGTCGGGTGCCCGGCGCAGGCCGCCGCCATCCGCCCGACCTCCTCGGCGGTGAGCATGTCCAGCAGCGCGGACGCGGTGACCAGGTGCGCGCCGGCCAGGTCGGCGGCGGTCAGCCGGGTGATGTCCGAGTCGAGCGTCGTCACGGTGACCTCGGCCCCGTCGGCGGCGGTGAGCCGCGCCGAGCGGGCCAGCGCCAGCAGGTCCCGGTCGCGTTCGTGCAGCACCCAGCGTTGCGGGCCGGGCAGCCGGGGCGCGAGCCAGCGGGCCATCGAGCCGGTGCCGCTGCCCAGGTCGTGCACGACGAGCGGCCGGCCGGCGGGCATCCGGTCGCGGACCGCGTCGGCCAGCTCGGCGCTGCGCGCCGCCGCGTCGGCGGGCTCTCGCAGCCGCAGCCAGTCCGCGAAGCCGGGCGGGAGTGAGGTGGTCATGCCGCGGTCGCCTCCGTCAGCGC
>NZ_JAGPXV010000729.1:0-2708 GCF_018070405.1 Micromonospora sp. D75 | reverse complement strand
AGGTGTTCGCGTTGCCGTCGACGGTGTTGGCGGCGCCGTACACGTCGGCGTGGCTGGTCTCCGCGACCGGCCGGCCCGCCGCCAGGTTGCCGGTCGGTGGCGCGGTGGTGGGCGGCGGGGTCGTGGTGGGCGGCGGCGTGGTGGTGCCGCCGCCGTACACCTCCAGCTCGGCGAGCTGGCCCGCCGGCCAGCCGGTATTGCCGGTGACGGTGACCCGGACGAACCGCCGGTCGCCGGACGGCAGCGCGATCGACACGGTGTTGCCAGCGGCCGGGTCGAAGACGCGGCCCGCCGACGCGGCGAGCGTCGTGTACGAGGAGCCGTCGGTGGAGCCGAGCACGGACAGCGTCTGGGTACGCCGTTCCCAGCCGGGCGGGAGCTTCAGCACCACCCGGTCGACGGTGCGGGACGTGCCGAGGTCGACGGTGAGCGACTGCGGGAACGCGTTGTTGGCGCTCTCCCAGTAGCTGGCCGGGTTGCCGTCGACGGCGTTGCCGGCGGCGTACGTCTGGGTGGTGCTGGTGGCGGTGGCCGGGCGGCCCAGGGCCAGGTTCCCGCCGGCCGGCGGCGGTGTGGTCGGCGGCGCGGTGGTCGGCGGGGCCGTCGTCGGCGCTGCCGTGGTCGGGGCCGGGCTGGTCGGCGGCGGGCTGGACGGTCCGTTGCCCCACTGCGGCTGCGGCCACGGCCCGCAGTACGGGGTGGGCGTGTACCAGCCGGAGTTGCCGGCGCCCTGGGTGATCTGGAAGCCGCTGCCGACGCAGTTGTGGATCGGGTTGGACTGCGCGATGCCGGTGGCCCGCACGTTCGTGAACCGGACCTGGCTGGGTGCCTGCACCTGGAGCGCGTACGTGCCAGCGCCCTCGATGCGGACGTTGTCGAACGAGATGCCGCTGGTCTGCCCCTCGATCCAGTGCAGCGCCGCGTACGAGCTGTCCAGGATGTCGGTGTCGGTGACGTTGATCGCGGCGCCCTGGATCGGCTCGTTGAGCGCGGAGAACCAGATCGCGCCCACGCCGAACTGCCAGTTGTAGTCGGAGTTGCCGTTGCGGATCAGCGTGTTGCGGGCCACCGTGATCGTGCCGGCCACGGCGGTCGGCCCGGTGACGCCCGGATAGCGGTTCGCCACGTGGATGCCGCCGCCGTTGGTGACCGAGTCGGCGGTGACGTTGTCGGCGATGGTGATGTCCCGCCCGCCGTACGTGACCAGGTGGTTGGCCAGGATCGTCACGCCGATGGTGTTGCGGGTGAAGGAGTTCCCGACGTTCGGCACGCTCTGCGCCCACATGGCCAGCGCGTCGTCACCGGTGTTGCGGACGAACGTGTTCGTCACCGTGGAGTTGGTGACGCCCCAGTGGAAGTTCACCCCATCGGCGGTCTGGTCCAGGATACGGCTGTTGCGGATGGTGAAGTTGTCCATCGGCCCGTCCATCCAGGCGCCGACCTTGGTGTGCTGCAACCACAGGTTGTCCACCACCGAGTTGCTCATCGCGCCGCCGATGGCGTTGACCTGGTCCTCGTCGACGCGTTCCCGGATGTCGCCGATGATGGCGAAGTCCCGCAGCGTGACGTTGCGGCTGGGCCCACCGGCCTCGTGCGGGCGGATCTCGCCGGAGTAGCCGCCGCCCGGCACGTACTTGCCGTAGATGCCGGCGGCGCGTTTGCGGTCGGTGGGGTGCCGGCCGCCGAGCACCGAGTACCAGGGCCCGGCGCCGCGCAGCGTCACGCCGTCGACCACCACGTGGTCCCAGAGCGTGAACGTGCCGGCCGGGATCCACACCGCCCGGCCCTGCGCCTTGCCGGCGTCCACCGCCGCCTGGAACTTCGCCGTCGAGTCGGTGGCGCCGGTCGGGTCGGCGCCGAAGTCGGTCACCACGTCCAGCACGCCGGACGGCTTGGTGATCTGCGCCCCGACCAGCTCGAAGTCGGCCAGGTCGATGGTGAATGTGGGTGACTGGGCGGTCGAGGAGACCTGGAGTCGGATCTTCGTGCCGGCCGGGTACGTGGTGCCGAACATGGTCCGGGTCTCGTCGTAGAAGTGGTGCGGGTTGGTGTCGCCCGGGTTGTTGTTGAACGGGTAGCCGCCGTAGTACCAGCCGTACCGGGAGGTGACCGGCACCGCCTTGACCAACGTGCCGTTGGCGCGCAGGTCGATGGTGGCGTCGCGGCCGGTGCCGGCGGCGTTGTCCGGCAGGCTGTACCGGAACGTGACCGCGTTCGCGGGGGCGGTGAGCGTGAACTCGACGTACTCGCCGACGGCGTCGAGCATGACCGCCTCCCGGCCGGACGCCTCGGACGGCAGCGTGCCGTAGCGCCGGTCGGGGCCGATCTTCGTGCCGTTGTGGACGGCCTGTTCGGCTTCCTGCTCGCGGAACGGCACGGTGGCGCCGCGTCCGGTGATGTCGAACGGGGACAGTCCGGCGGCGTACGCCGGGGTGGCGGTCGTGGTGAGCGCCACGACGACGAGTGTCGAGGCGGCGAGCGCGGCGGCGGCCAGGACGGCCACGCCGGTGCTGCGGTGGCGGTGCGCGGTGCGGTGCTCGGCCATGCGGGGTGTGCTCCCTTTCGTCGGTGGCCAGATCCCCCCGTGCGGCGTTGCCTCTCCTTCCTCCTCCCCAGGTGTGCGGCGTCTGTGGCGGCCGGGACGGGCCGCCGGGTGGTTCGGCGGCGCCGGCGGCGGGACGGGGCCGCCGGCGCCGCGGTCAGGCCGA
>NZ_JAGPXV010000728.1:0-2711 GCF_018070405.1 Micromonospora sp. D75 | reverse complement strand
CGGCCCGGCGCTGCGGCCTCGGCGTCGATTTCGTCGACGCGCGGCCGCTGCTGCCGGCCGGCATGCCGGGCCTGGGGGACGGCCCCACGGTGCAGCTGTGGCCGCACCGTCACGGCACCGACGCCATGTTCCTGGCGGTCCTGCGCCGGAACTGACCCACCTCTCGCAGTCGACCAAGGAGTTCGTGTCCGCCGTGCCCGGACACGAACTCCTTGCTCGTCATGCGGAGAAATGGGGAGCGATGGAGCGTGTGCGGCATCCCGGTGGGGGGAGGGGGCCGGTGGGATGTGACAGCCCGTTGACTGTCCGATCGATGCATGTAACTGTTTCGACCACCGGTCCCGGCACCCCGCCCGCCGAACCCCCACGAGGAGTCTCCATGAGACGCAGAACGCCGACCACGAGCCTCGCGCTCGCCCTCGTCGCCACCCTGACGACGGCGAGCCTGGCCGGCACCGCCTCCGCCGCGCCCGCGCCGGCCGCCGCCCCCGCCCCGGCCGTCGCCGCGCTCGCCGCGCCGGACGTCTCCCTCAGCAACATCCAGGCCCACCTCACCCAGTTCAACTCCATCGCCACCAGCAACGGCGGCAACCGGCGCGCCGGCTCGGCCGGCTACACCGCGTCGGTCAACTACGTGAAGGGCAAGCTCCAGGCGGCCGGCTACACGGTCACCGAGCAGAACTGCTCCACCTGCACCTACCCGGGCAACAACCTGATCGCCGAGTGGCCGCAGGGCCCGTCGGACCAGGTCGTCATGTTCGGCGCGCATCTGGACGGCGTGGCCGCCGGGCCGGGCATCAACGACAACGCCTCCGGCTCGTCGGTGCTGCTGGAGAACGCGCTGGTGCTGGCCGCGCAGAACCCGACCATGACCAAGCGGGTCCGGTTCGCCTGGTGGAACGGCGAGGAGCAGGGCCTGCAGGGCTCCAAGCACTACGTCAACCAGCTCAGCTCCACCCAGCGCGGCTACATCAAGGGCTACTACAACTTCGACATGGTCGGCTCGCCCAACGGCGGCTACTTCATCAACCGGATCACCTCGGCCACCGCGGCGCCGCTGAAGGCGTACTGGGACTCGTTCGGCATCTCGCCGGAGGAGAACACCGAGGGTCAGGGCCGCTCCGACGACTACTCGTTCGCCAACGCCGGCATCCAGACCTCCGGCTACGCGGCGGGCGCCAGCTACACCAAGACGTCGGCGCAGGCCAGCAAGTGGGGCGGCACCGCGGGCGCGGCGTACGACGGCTGCTACCACCGCTCCTGCGACAACACCAGCAACATCAACACGACCATCCTGAACCGGGCCGCGGACGGCGTCGCGTACACGATCTGGGCGCTCGCGGTCGGCGGCGGCACACCCGCCAACGACTTCTCCGTCTCGGTGAGCCCCACCTCCGGCAGCGTCGCCCGGGGCGGCTCCACCACCGCCACCGTCAGCACCGCCACCACCTCCGGCAGCGCGCAGACCGTGGCGCTGTCCGCCAGTGGCGCCCCGAGCGGCGTGTCGGTGAGCTTCAGCCCGTCCTCGGTCACCTCGGGCGGCTCGTCCACCATGACCGTCAGCGCCTCGTCGACGGCCACCACCGGCACGTTCACGCTCACCGTGACCGGCACCGGCTCGGCCACCCGCACCGCCAGCTACACGATCACCGTGACCGGCGGGAGTGGCGGCTGCACCGGCGGCCAGCTCATCGGCAACAGCAGCTTCGAGTCCGGCACCACGCCGTGGACGGCCAGCTCCGGCGTGATCACCAACAGCTCCAGCCAGGCGGCCCGCACCGGGTCGTACAAGGCGTGGCTGAACGGGTACGGCTCCTCGCGTACCGACACGCTGTCCCAGTCGGTCACGCTGCCGTCCGGGTGCAGCAGCTACACGTTCTCGTTCTGGCTGCACATCGACTCGGCCGAGACGACCAGCTCGACCGCGTACGACAAGCTCACCGTGCAGGTCGGCTCGACCACGCTGGCCACGTACTCGAACCTGAACAAGGCCACCGGCTACACCCAGCGCACCTTCAACCTGGCCGCGTACGCCGGGCAGACGGTCACGCTGAAGTGGACCGGGGTCGAGGACTCCTCGTTGCAGACCAGCTTCGTCGTGGACGACGTGACGCTGCAGGTCGGCTGAGCGGACACGGGCGGGGTGGGCGCCGGCCCGCCCCGCCCGTGGCTCAGGTGATCGGTAGCGCCTTGGCGCCCGCGCCCTTCACCGAGCGGGTCAGCGTCCGGTCGGAGACCCAGAGGAAGCACTGCACGCCCCGGTCGCCGTCGCGCCACTGCTCCGCGTACGGGTGGTAGATGATGGTGCCGGCCCGGTACTGCATGTTGCCGTCGTCGGGCAGCTTCGCGTACTTGGCGATCAGCCCGCGGCACGCCTTGTGCGTACGCAGCGGGGTGCGCTCGAACTCGGCGTAGCTGATGTCCGGAGCCTGGTAGACGCCGACGAACTCGGCGTGGTGCTTCGCGGTGCAGGCCACCGGCCGCATCTCCTGCACGTCGTCCTTGCTCATCTTCGGGTTGAAGCAGCCCAGCGCCAGCTTCGAGCCGGGCTTCAGCGCGCCCCGCAGGCTGCCGGTGCGCTCGGCCACGTCGCCCTGGTCCAGATCGGTCACCTCGGCGACGTCGCAGCGGTACCAGCGGGCCCCGCCGGACCAGGCGAGCGCCGAGGGGAAGACCACCGACAGCCGCAGCCGCCCGGAGCGCCAGTCCCC
>NZ_JAGPXV010000727.1:0-2719 GCF_018070405.1 Micromonospora sp. D75 | reverse complement strand
GGTAGGTGCACCACCACACCGCCGTACCCGAGGCGCCACACCGGCCCGTCCGGGCGGAACTCCGGCGGAGCGGACACCGCCGGGCGAACAGCGGTCAGCGGAGAGACCGCCACCGCCGGAGGGTCCGCCCGGGCGGCGGCCAGCCGGCCGGGCACCTGTCTCATGCCCAGCGCCCGCGCCTCGGCCGCCGTCGCGGCGCGCAGCCGCCGCGCCTCGGCCGCGTCGCCCGGCCCGTCGCGCCCGGTCAGCGCGGCCACCAGCCCGGCCCGGGCCAGCACCGACCACGGGCGGGCGCCCAGCCGGTCGGCGGCGTCCCGGGCCGCCGTGTAACCGGCGACCGCGTCGTCCCACCGGCCGTCGGCCGCGTCCACCGCGGCCAGCCACAGGTCGACCGGGCCGGCGATGTCGCAGCCGAACAGCGCGGCCATCCACCGTCCCCGGTGCGGCGCCAGCGCCGCCCGCGCCTCGGCGCACCGGCCCGGGTCGCCGTCCACTGCCGCCGCCTGGGCCCGCAGCCGCAGCCACAGCGGCGACACCGACCGGGGGTACGTGGCGCCGGCGGCCTCGATCCCGGCGGTGAGCCCGCGTACGGCGGCCGGGTCGCCGCGTTCGGCGGCGGTGATCGCCCGGAGCAGCTCGGCCTGCGGGTGGCCGGCGCCCACCTTGTCGAGCAGGGCCTCGGCCTCGGCGACGCGGCCGTAGAGAAGCAGCACCGACCAGCGGATGTGGTGCGTCATGAAGGCGTGGTCGGAGTGTTCCGGCTCGGGGTGGCTCTCCACCTCGGCGAAGCACTCCTCGGCGGTGGCGAGGTCGCCCCGGAACGCGGCGATGATGCCGCTGTCCATGGTGGCCGCCATCCGCTGCCGGGGGACCTCGCCCTGCCGGGCGCCGGCCACGAACGAGGCCAGCTCCCGGCGGTATCCCGGGTCGCCCAGTTCCAGCAGCGCGACCCAGCGCAGCGCGGTGGCCCACAGCTCGGTCTCCCGGTCGCCGCCGCGGCGGGCCACCTCCCGGATCTCGGCGGTCACCTGGGCTCGCTCCTCGGCGGTCCCGAGGCCCCAGGTGGTGTCGTGGCGGGCCCACAGGCTGAACGTGAGCGCCTCGTCGTCGCTGCCGTGCCTCGCGAGCGTCTCGGTGGCGGTGATCAGGTCGGTGACCAGGCTGCGCACGGACCGCTGCGGATCCGGCTCGCCGATCAACCGCCGGTACGCCTCGCGGACCAGGTCGTCGGCGTCGAGCCGGCGGCGGGTGGCCGAGTGCCGCCGGTGCGCGGTGAGCGCCACCCGGGTCAGCACGCCGGGGTCGTCGGCCTGCCGGGCCAGCGCGGCGGCCTCGGTCAGCAGCCGCTCGACCTCCTCGGCCGGGCCGATGTGGTGCAGCAGCCCGGCCAGTTCCAGCAGCAGCCGGACCCGCGGGACGGGCTCACCGGGAAGATCGAGCGCCCGCCGGTAGTGCCGGACCGACTCGTCCACGGCGAGCCGGCCGGCCGCGTCCCGCGCGGCTGTGACCAGCAGCTCACCGGCGCGTACCGGGTCCAGCTCGGCGCCGGCCAGCCACGCGTGCCGGGCCAGGTGGGCGGGGCTGAGCGCGCCGGCGAGCGCGCCGGACCTGTCCACGGCGCGGACGACGCCCGCGTGCCGGGCCCGCCGCGCGTCCGCGGCGAGCCCGTCGTAGAGCGTCTCGCGGACCAGGTCGTGCACGAAGACGAACCGCCCGCCGCCCCGGGGCAGCACCAGCCGGGCCGCGGCGGCGCGGCCGAGCATGCGGTCGACCTGGGCGACCGGAGCGGGTACGCAGGCCGCCACCGTCCCCCTGTCGAACTCGTGGCCGAGCACCGCGGCGACGGTGAGCGCCTCGACGACCGGGGCGGTCAACTGGTCGAGCCGGCGGCGCACCACCTCCCGGACGCCGGGCGCGATGGTGTCGGTAAGGCCGTCGGTGTGCCAGAGCCGGGCGGTCTGCTCGACGAAGAACGGGTTCCCGCCGGTGCGCCGGTGCACCTCGGCGACCAGATCGGCGCCCGGCTCGCGGCCGGCGGTGCGGGTCATCAGGGCGGCCACGTCGTCCCGGCCGAGGCCGGTGAGCGTGACCGTGGTGGCCTTCGCGCTCAGCGGCACCAGCAACGGGCGCAGCGGATGCTCGCCGGACTCGACCTCGGCGTCCCGGTAGGTGCCGACGAACAGCAGCCGCTCGAACCAGGTGTGCCGGGTGACGAACTGGAGCAGCCGGACCGACGCCGGGTCGGCCCAGTGCAGGTCGTCGAGGACCACCACGACCGGCCGGTGCTGCGCGACGGCGACGAGCGCCGCGGTCACCGCGTCGTGCCTGTCGAACTCGGCCCGGCCGCCGTCCCCCGCCTCGTCGCCGTCGTCCCCCGCTTCGTCGCCCTCTCCGGCGGGGCGCTCGCCGAGCAGCGCGGCCAGCCCGGCGTCGACCGCTTCGCGGGCGCCGGAGGGGTCGTCGGCGAAGCGGGCCAGCCGGCGCAGCACCTGGACCCAGGGCCAGTAGTCGGGGGCGGTGTCGGAGTCCCAGCACGCGGCGCCGAGCACGAGCGCGCCGCTTCGGCGGGCCTCGTCGGCGGCGGCCGAGACCAGTGTGGTCTTGCCGATGCCCGGCTCGCCGGTGACCAGGGCGAGGCCGCCGTGGCCCGCGGTCAGCCGGGCCACCTCGGCGCGCAACAGCGCCGCGGGGTGTTCCCGCCCGATGATCTGCTCGCCGA
>NZ_JAGPXV010000726.1:0-2723 GCF_018070405.1 Micromonospora sp. D75 | reverse complement strand
GGGCACCATGCTCGGCGGTCCGGCGACCGCGTTGCTCGGGGCGCGGCCCACCCTGCTGACGTGCGCGGTGGCGATCCTCGTGCTGGGCCTGCTCGCGGCCGGGCACTCCGGCCGGGGAGGCGCCGGGAGGGGACCGGGCCGCCGGCCGGCGCACCCGGACGCCACCGGTCAGGCGGCCAGTGACTGCTCGGCGCGTACCGCTGTGGCCTCGGCCCGGGCGATCGGCCCGGCGGGCAGCGCGGCGACCGCGGCCCCGACGGCGACCGCCACCCCGGCGAAGACGAACGCCCAGGACACGCCGCCGGCGTGGTCGATGATCAGGCCGGCGATCGAGCCACCGGCGGCGCTCGCCGCGACCGACATGGTCACCACCCAGGTGTACGCCTCGTTCAGCATGCCGGCCGGGGCGATCCGCCCGACCAGCGTGTTCTCCAGGGTGAGCGCGGGGGCGATGGCCGCGCCGCCGAGCACCAGCGCGACGCCGAGCGCGGCCGGGCCGGGCATCACCGCGAAGACGGCGAAGCTGGCCGCGACGGTGCCGAGCAGCCAGGCGAACTGGCGGGTCATGTTGGCGGCGGGCTTGCGTACGCCGAACCAGAAACCACCGATGGCGCTGCCGATGCCCCAGACGGCGAGCAGCACGCCGGCCAGGCTTTCCGGGTCGTCGGCGCCGGAGTTCCCGGCGAAGGCCGGGACGATGACGCCGGAGGCGCCGAAGGCGATGCCGAGGCTGGCCACGCAGAGCAGCAGCGCGGGGAAGCCGCCGATCCGCAGCGGGCCGAGGCCCCGGGCGTGGTGCTCGCGCGGGTGCGGGCGCCAGCCGCGCATGACCCGGCCGAACGCGACGGCGCCGGTGCCGATCAGGGTGACCACGGCGGCGCCGACGAGCGCGGCGGAGGCGTCGGCGAACAGCACGAACCCGGCCACCAGCAGCGGGCCGATCACGAAGACGACCTCGAAGAGGGTGGTCTCGGCGGCGAGCGCGGTGTTGCGCAGGTGCGCCCGGCCGGTGGCGGGGGCGGTGAGGTCGTTCCAGGCGCCCCGGATCGCCGCGGTGAGCGGCGGGTACGTGGCGCCGGCCAGGCCCGCCGCCAGGTAGATCAGCGGGAGGTTGCCGGTGCCGGAGCGGGTGGCGACGAGCAGCCCGATCAGGGCGAGCGGGTGGGCCAACGCGGTGGCCACCAGGACGGGGGTGGGGCCGACCCGGTCGGCGATGCGTCCGGCGACCGGGCTGAGCGCGGCGCCGGAGAGCGCGTAGATGCCGCCGGCGACGGCGGCCAGGGAGTAGCGGCCGGTGACCTGCTCGACGACGAGCAGCAGCGCCAGCGGGGTCATGCCGATCCCGAGCCGCCCGATGATGCCGAGGATCAGCAGCATCGGCGCGCCGGGGATCCGCCAGACGCCCTGGTACTGGCGCAGTGCGGCCACGGTCGACCTCCGAGGGAGTAATGGGTGGGAGACGTTTCGACCCTAACGGCGCGGCCTGATCGGGGGAAACGCATTGTGCCCGGACACACCACCGCGCCCGCGTCCTGGGGACGCGGGCGCGGTGCGGGCGTACGGCGGGTCAGCGCTGGAACTGCACCGGCCCGGAGTTGCGGGCCATCTGCTCCAGGCGGGCCACCCGCTGCTCCATCGGCGGGTGGGTGGCGAACATCGCGGCGATGCCGCCGCCCCGCTTGAACGGGTTGTCGATCATCAGGTGCGCGGTGCTGGCGAGCTGGCCCTGCGGCGCGAGCGGGCGCGCCTGCGTACCCATGTGGATCTTGCGGAGAGCGCTGGCCAGGGCCAGCGGGTCGCGGCTCAGCTCAGCGCCGGACTGGTCGGCCTGGAACTCCCGGCTCCGGCTGATCGCGAGCTGGATCACCGTGGCGGCGATCGGGCCGAGGATCAGCGTGAGCAGCAGCACGGCCGGGTTCGGGCCGTCCTCGTCGTCGGACGAGCCCAGCGGGATGAACCAGGCGAGGTTCGCCAGCATGGTGATGATGCCGGCCAGGCCGGCCGCCACGCTGGAGATCAGGATGTCCCGGTTGTAGACGTGCGACAGCTCGTGGCCGATCACGCCACGCAGCTCCCGGTAGTCCAGGATCTCCACGATCCCCTGGGTCACGCAGACCGCCGCGTTCTCCGGGTTACGGCCGGTGGCGAACGCGTTGGGCTGCGAGGTCGGGCTCACGTAGAGCCGGGGCATCGGCTTGCCGGCGAGCGTCGACAGCTCCCGCACCATCTGGTAAAGCTCGGGGAACTGTGCCTCGCTGACCGGTTGCGCCTTCATCGAGCGCAGTGCGAGCTTGTCGGAGAAGAAGTAGGTGACGCCGTTCATCAGCAACGAGACGACGACGGCGATGACGAGACCGCCGCTACCGCCGAACCAGTAGCCGATCGCGAGGATCAGCGAGGTCAACAGGCCGAGCAGCGCTGCGGTCTTGAGACGGTTGTGATGCACGATCTCTCCTTCGGTGCGCGGGCCCTTGCGGGAGGCCCGCTGACCGGTTCAACACACCGGTACCCGTCAACCATCCGGCTCATGGCTGAAAGTTGGCTGGATGTTGCTGTGCACACGCTGAAGCGATCGCCCACCAGGGCACGAACCGGTCAGCGCGCCGCCACGTCCAGCACCAGCTGCGGTGCGAAACCGATCACCACCGCCGCCACGGTGGCCACGCCGAGCGCCAGCGCCACGGTCCGCGCCGGCCGGACCGCCGCCGCGCCCGTGGGCGTCG
>NZ_JAGPXV010000725.1:0-2723 GCF_018070405.1 Micromonospora sp. D75 | reverse complement strand
AGGTGGGAGGCGTTCGAGCACGCCGGCGTCGCGCCCGCCTCGATGCGGGGGCAGAAGGTCGGCGTCTTCGTCGGCACCGCCGCCAACGGCTACGGCATGGGCCCGCAGAGCGAGGCCGAGGGCGCCGACGAGGGCTACCTGCTGACCGGTACGGCCACCAGCGTCGTCTCCGGGCGGATCGCGTACGCCCTCGGCCTGGAGGGCCCCGCGGTCACCGTGGACACCGCCTGCTCGTCGTCGCTGGTCGCCCTGCACCTGGCGTGCCAGGCGCTGCGGCAGGGCGACTTCGACCTGGCCCTGGCCGGCGGCGTGTGCGTCATGGCCACCCCCGGCCCGTTCGTGGGCTTCTCCCGGCAGCGGGGGCTCGCCCCCGACGGCCGCTGCAAGTCGTTCGCCGCCGCCGCCGACGGCACCGGCTGGTCCGAGGGCGTCGGCATCCTGCTGGTGGAGCGGCTGTCGGACGCGCAGCGCAAGGGACACCCGATCCTCGCCGTGATCCGCGGCAGCGCCGTCAACCAGGACGGCGCGTCCAACGGTCTCACCGCACCCAACGGGCCGGCCCAGCAGCGGGTGATCCGGCAGGCCCTCGCGAACGCGCGGCTGACCACGGCCGACGTGGACGCCGTCGAGGCGCACGGCACCGGCACCGTCCTCGGTGACCCGATCGAGGCGCAGGCCCTGCTGGCCACGTACGGCCAGGGCCGCCCCGCCGACCGGCCGCTGCTGCTCGGCTCGATCAAGTCGAACATCGGCCACAGCCAGTCGGCCGCCGGCGTGGCCGGTGTGATCAAGATGGTGATGGCGATGCGGCACGGGCTCGTGCCGTCCACCCTGCACGTCGACGAGCCGACGCCGAAGGTGGACTGGTCGGCCGGCGAGGTGTCGCTGGTGACCGAGGCGACGCCGTGGCCGGCGACCGACCGTCCCCGCCGGGCGGCCGTGTCGTCGTTCGGGATCTCCGGCACGAACGCGCACACCATCATCGAGGAACCGCCCGCCCCGGACGCCGCCGACCTCGCCGACACCGGGCCGGCCCACACCGTCGCCCTGCCGGCGGTGCCCGTGCTGCTCTCCGCCCGCTCCGAGGCAGCGCTCAGCGCGCAGGCGGGTCGCTGGGCCCGGTGGCTGGAGGACGACGAGGCCCTCCGCACCGTGGACGTCGGCTGGTCGTCGGTCGTGTCGCGCTCCGCGCTGGAGCACCGGGCCGTGGTCTCCGCGACCGGCCGTGAGGAGCTGCTGGCCGGGCTGCGCGCCCTGGCCGCCGGCCAGCCGTCCGGCGCGCTGGTCGCCGGGCAGGCCGCCGACCGGGGTCCGCTCGCGGTGCTCTTCTCCGGTCAAGGCGCGCAGCGTGCCGGCATGGGCCGGGAGTTGTACGCGGAGTTCCCGGTCTTCGCCGCCGCGCTGGACGAGGTGTGCGCACAGCTCGACGCGCTGTTGCCGCGCCCGCTCAAGGAGGTGCTGTTCGCAGCCGAGGGTTCCGCCGAGGCGGAGCTGCTGGACCGGACGGTGTTCACGCAGGCGGGTCTGTTCGCGGTCGAGGTGGCGTTGTTCCGCCTGGTGGAGTCGTTCGGCGTCGCCCCCGACCTGGTCGGCGGTCACTCGATCGGCGAGGTCACGGCCGCGCATGTGGCGGGGGTGTTGTCGCTGGCGGATGCGTGTGTGTTGGTGGCGGCGCGGGGCCGGTTGATGCAGGCGTTGCCGGCCGGTGGTGGGATGTTGGCCGTCGCGGCGGCCGAGGCCGATGTGCTGACGACGCTGGACGGCTTGACCGGTGTGGGGGTCGCGGCTGTCAACGGGCCGACATCGGTGGTGGTCTCCGGTGCGGTGGAGGCGCTCGACGAGGTGGAGCGGGTCTGGCGTGGGCGGGGTGTGCGTACGCGCCGGTTGTCGGTGAGTCATGCGTTCCACAGCCCGTTGACGGAGCCGATGCTGGACGAGTTCCGGGTGGTCCTGGACGGGTTGACGTTCGAGGCGCCGGCGTTGCCGGTCGTGTCGAACGTGACCGGTGCGCCGGCTGACGTCGACGAGATCCGTAGTCCCGACTACTGGGTGCGGCACGTGCGGGAGGCTGTGCGTTTCGCCGACGGGGTCGCCGCGCTGCGCGCCGCCGGGGTGGACACGTTCCTGGAGATCGGCCCGCGCAGCGTCCTGACCGCGATGGTCGGCGACATCCTGCCCGCCGACGACGGGGTGCTGGCCGTCGCCGCGCAGCGCGCCGACCGCGCCGAGGCGCGGGCCCTGCTCGCCGGCCTCTCCGAGCTGCACGTCAACGGGGTACCCGTCGACTGGGCGGCCCTCTACGCCGGCGCCGGAGCGACCCCGGTCGCCCTGCCCACGTACGCGTTCCAGCGGCAGCGCTACTGGCCCGAGCAGATGCCGGCCTCGGCCACCGGCCCGGTCAGCCCGGACGTGGTGGACGTCGAGTTCTGGTCGGCCGTCGAGCGCTCCGACGTGGCGGCCCTCGCCGCGCAGTTCGGCACCGACGGGGCGGGCGTCCTGGCCCCGGCCCTGCCGGTCCTGTCGTCCTGGCGCAAGGCGCGGCTGCGGGACGCCGTAGTCGACAGCTGGTCGTACCGGGTGGTGTGGAAGCGGACCACCGTCCCCGCACCGCTCACCCCGCCGGGACGCTGGCTGCTCGTGGAGCCCGCCGACGACGCCGCCACGACCGAGTGGGCCGGGGCGCTCGCGGGGGCGCTGAGCGCCGCCGGCGGCGAGGTGTACCG
>NZ_JAGPXV010000724.1:0-2723 GCF_018070405.1 Micromonospora sp. D75 | reverse complement strand
CGACCTGGACCCCGCCGCGACCGACGTCCTGGTGGCGGTTGCCGAGCGTGGCGCTGGCCGGGCCGCCCGCCAGCGGGAGGCGGCGGTCGGCCACCCAGGTGCTCTCCACGGTGGCGGCGGAGCCGAGCGCGGCGCCGCCCAACAGCAGCGCGGACCGGCGCAGCACGGTACGTCGATTCCACCGGCCCGCGACCCCCATCGCGCCCCCGCACCGAAAGTAGGCATCAGCTCACCGAGCGTACCGCCGGATGCGCTTCTGGTGTGTCCCGTGCGTCGAGGTGTCGGGAGGGGCCGCGCGGGCCCCTCCCGACCCGTCACTCGGTGGGGGGAAGCGGGGAACGGCGGCTCTTGGGCAGGCGGAGCACCTCGAACTGGTCCGTACCGTCGATCAGCGCGCCCGACGGGCGGGCCGGTGGCGGCGCGACCTGAGCCCGCTCCTCGACGCGCTCCTCGCCGCCGCCGACCGGCACCGGCACCGGATCGGCCGCCGGCTCCGGCTCGACCGGCGCCGCCGCGCCCCGGCGCCGGGCCCGGAACGAGCCCTTGGTGTGCTCCACCATCGTGTAGAGCGTCGGCACCAGCACCAGCGTCAACAACGTCGAGCTGAGCAGGCCGCCGATCACCACGATCGCCAGCGGCTTGGAGATGAAGCCGCCCTCACCGGTCAGGCCGAGCGCCATCGGCAGCAACGCGAAGATCGTCGCGACGGCTGTCATCAGGATCGGCCGCAGCCGGCGCCGGCCGCCCTCCACCACGGCCTCGGTCACATCCATGCCCTGCGCCCGGTACTGGTTGATCAGATCCAGCAGCACGATCGCGTTCGTCACCACGATGCCGACGAGCATGAGCACGCCGATCAGCGCCGGCACGCCCAGCGGCGTCCCGGTGACCAGCAGCAGCCCGATCGCCCCGGTCGCCGCGAACGGCACCGAGATCAGCAGGATCAGCGCCTGGGTGAGGCTGCGGAACGTGGCCACCATGATCAGGAAGACGATCGCGATGGCGGCCAGCACCGCGAGCCCGAGGTCCGCGAACGCGTCCGCCTGGTCGGCGCTGACGCCGCCGATCTCGTACGTGGCGCCCGGCACGTCCAGCGCGTCCAGCCGCTTCTGCAGCTCCTGCGTGGTGGCGCCGAGGTTCGAGCCGGTCGCCGTGCCGGTGACCGAGACGCTGCGCTCGCCGTCGATCCGGGTCACCTGCTGCGGGCCCTCGACCTGGTTGACGTCCGCGATCGCGTCCAGCGGCACCGCGCCGACCGGCAGCGCCCGCAGCTCCGCCACGGTCAGCGGCGGCCGGGCGCCGCTGCTCAGGACCACGGTCTGGGCCGTGCCGTCGAGCGTGACCTGGCCCAGCGGCGCACCCCGGTACACCTGCGCGACGAGCTGCCCGACGGCCGCCTCGGTGAGCCCGGCGCGGGCCGCGGCGACCCGGTCCACAGTCACCTCGACGCGGGGCACCCGCGTGGCCAGGCTGCTGGTGACGTCCTCCACGCCCGGCGTGTCGGCCATCGCGGCACGTACCGCCTCGGCCGCCCGGGTCAGCGTCTCCTGGTCGGCGGCCTGCACCACCACCTCGACCTGGTTGGCCGAGGCGTTCTGCCCGCCGCCGAACGTCAGCTCGCCCACCTCCGGGCCGAGCGCGTCGAACTCCTTGCGCAGGCCCTGGCGTACCGTCGCGGCGTCGGTGTCGTCGGAGAGCGACAGCGACCAGGTGGCCCGGTCGCTGCCGCCGCCGGCGAACGGGTTGTCGCCACCACCGGCGCTGACCTGGTAGGTCTCCACCCCGGGGGTACGCCGCAGCACCTCCTCGATCCGCGCGGCGGCCCGGTCGGTGCCGGCGAGCGAGGTGCCGGCCGGCATCTCCTGCCGGATGGCGAGCGTGTCCTGGCCCGAGTCGTCCAGGAAGTTCGTCTCCAGCTTCTGTGCCAGCCCGAACGTGCCCAGGAGCACCAGCAGGCCCAGGCCGACGGTCGCCCACCGGGTCTTCCGGGAGCGGGTGGCGAAGTCGATCACCGGCAGGTACGCCCGCTGCAGCGGGTTGCGCAGCTCCTTCTCCTCGGCCTCCCGCCGGGCCGCGGCGTCGTCGGCGCCGCCGCGCGGCCGCAGGAACCAGTACGCCAGCACCGGGATGACAGTGAGCGACACCAGCAGCGAGGCGAGCAGCGCCACCGTCACGGTGATCGCGAACGGGGCGAAGAGCTGCCCGACGAAGCCGCCCACCAGGGCGATCGGCGCGAACACGGCGACAGTGGTGAGCGTGGACGCGGTCACCGCGCCGGCCACCTCGCGGACCGCGGTGAGAATCGCGTCCCGCTTCGGCTCGCCGTACTCCAGGTGCCTTTTGATGTTCTCCAGCACCACGATGGAGTCGTCCACCACCCGGCCCACCGCGATGGTCAGCGCGCCCAGGGTGAGCAGGTTGAGCGAGTAGTCGCCGGACCAGAGCACGATCAGCGCGACCAGCACCGACAGCGGGATGGACACCGCGGTGACCACCGTGGAACGCACCGACAGCAGGAACACCAGGATCACCACGACCGCCATGACCAGGCCCAGCAGGCCCTCGGTGGTCAGGCTCTCGATGGACTTCTCGACGAACGGTGCCTGGTCGAAGACCACTGTCAGCTCGGCGCCCGCGGCGTCACCCAGCTCGTCCAGCCGGTCCCGGATCTCGTGCGAGATCTCCACCGCGTTGCCGTCCGGAGCGGCCGTCACCGCGATGCC
>NZ_JAGPXV010000723.1:0-2726 GCF_018070405.1 Micromonospora sp. D75 | reverse complement strand
ATCCGGATGGGGTTCGGCCTGGACGGCCGGCTGGACCTCGACGCGCTGGCCCGGGAGCTGCGCGGCGCGGACATCGTGCTGCTCAGCGAGGTGGACCGGGGCTGGTGGCTCAACGGCGGCCACGACACGCTGGCGTTGCTGGCCCGGCGGCTGGAGATGCCGTACGTCTTCGCGCCCGCCGCCGACCCGGTCTGGGGCGACGCGGTGCTCAGCCGGTTCCCGGCGCGTTCCGGGCAGACGCGGCGGCTGACCGCGCACGGCGCGCCGACCGGTGCGCAGGCCCTCGGCGTCACGCTCGACCTCGGTGGTCGCGAGCTGGCAGTGGTGGCCACGCACCTGCAACCGCCGCCCGGCCGGGATCCGGTGGAGCAGGCCCGCGAGGTGGCCGCGTTCGCCGGCCGGTACGCCGCCGGCCGTCCGCTGGTGCTCGGTGGCGACCTGAACACCGAGCCGGCCGACCCGGCGTTCGCCGAGTTCACCGGCGCCGGGCTGGTGGACGCGCTGGCCCCGGCCCGGCCGTTGCGGACCAGCCCGGCCGACGACCCGCGCACCCAGATCGACCACGTCTTCGTCTCCCCGGGCCTGACCGCCACCGAGGTACGCGCGCCGCGCACCGAGGCCAGCGACCACCTCCCGGTGACGCTCACCGTCACGCTGCCCTGAGCCGCCTCACAGCCGGTCGGCGAGGACCAGCCGGTCACCGGCGAACGGCAGCAGCCAGCCACCGCCCTTGGCGGTGGTGAAGTCCGCGTCCACCCGGCCGGTGAGCCGTTCCAGCGCGCCCGGGATCACCTTGCCCTGGCTGCACACCGCCACCGTCCCGGCGGCCTGCGCCAGCGCGACCAGGCGGGCCGCGGCGGCGAGCGCGCACTCCTCGACCTGCTGGCCCGGCTCCGGCTCGTCGAAGTCGCCGCACACCTCGATCGGCAGGTCCAGCCGGGCCGCGGCCGGACTCAGCGTCTGCACGCAGCGGCGCGCCGAGGCGGAGCACAGGCGGGCCGGGCGGACCAGGGCCACGAGGGGCACCAGCGCCAGCGCCTGGGCCTGCCCGTCGTCGTCCAGCGGGCGCCCGTGGTCCGGGCCGGTCCAGGTGCCGCGCTTGCCGGCGCTGGCGTGCCGCACCAGCAGCACGGTCGCGGTGACCGGCGGCAGCGCCGCGAACGCGGCGATCACCTCGGCGTCGTGCGGGTAGCTGACCCGGCGTACCGCGTCGTCGACCGGGAACCAGGCCACGTCGTCGACCTCGGTGCCGGGCTGGAAGCCGCCGGCGCCGGCCGCCCGCATCGACCAGTAGTCGACCGCCTTGGCGTGACCCTCGCTGCGGTAGCGGACGGTGGGCAGGCGCACCTGCGGCACCGCGCGTACGTCGGTCTCCTCGGCGACCTCACGGACGGCGGCGACCAGCGGATGCTCGCCGCGGTCCAGCTTGCCCTTCGGCAACGACCAGTCGCCGTACCGGGGGCGGTGCACGAGGCAGACCTCGACGCCGGCCGGGCCCGGGCGCCACACCACGCCGCCCGCGGCCCGGATCCGTACCGGCTCGTCGTCGCTCACCCGCTCACCGTATGCCCGCCCGGCACGCGCCACGGCCCGCTCAGTCCGCCCGGCCGCCGACCCGGCGCAGCAACAGGTCCTGCAGGTGGGTCAGCGGCGTGTCGCCGTCGCCGGTACGCCGGTGCCAGGTGCCGTCGGCGGCCAGCTCGAACGCGTCCACGTCGGGGTCGAACGCGGCGGTGAGGACGTGGTCCAGCTCGGCGCGGGCCACCGGATCGCTCACCTGCACCAGCGCCTCGACCCGGCGGTCCAGGTTGCGGTGCATCAGGTCGGCCGAGCCCATCCAGAACTCGGCGTCGCCGTTGTTGCCGAACCGGAAGATCCGGGAGTGCTCCAGGAACCGGCCGAGAATCGAGCGGACCCGGATGTTCTCCGACAGCCCCGGCACGCCCGGCCGCAGCGTGCACATGCCCCGGATCAGCAGGTCCACGTGCACGCCGGCCCGCGACGCCCGGTAGAGCGCGTCGGTGATCTCCTCGTCCACCAGGGAGTTCACCTTGAACTGCACCAGCCCCGGCATGCCCAGCCGGACGTGCTCGATCTCCCTGTCGATGCGCTCGATCAGGCCGCTGCGGATGCCCTGCGGCGCCACCAGCAGCCGCCGGTACGCGGTCTGCCGGCTGTAGCCGGTGAGCACGTTGAACAGGTCGGTCAGGTCGGCGCCGATCTCCGGGTCGGCGGTGAGCATGCCGAAGTCCTCGTAGAGCCTTGCCGTCTTCGGGTGGTAGTTGCCGGTGCCGATGTGGCAGTACCGGCGGATCTGGTTGCCCTCCTGGCGTACGACGAGCGCGGTCTTGCAGTGCGTCTTGAGGCCCACCAGGCCGTACACCACGTGGCAGCCGGCCCGTTCCAGCGTGCGCGCCCAGCCGATGTTCGCCACCTCGTCGAAGCGCGCCTTCAGCTCCACCAGCACCACCACCTGCTTGCCGGCGGCGGCCGCGTCGACCAGCGCGTCCACGATCGGGGAGTCGCCGCTGGTGCGGTAGAGCGTCTGCTTGATGGCGAGCACGTTCGGGTCGGCCGCGGCCTGCTCGACGAAGCGCTGCACGCTGGTGGCGAACGAGTGGTACGGGTGGTGTACCAGCACGTCGCCGTCGCGCAGCGTGGCGAAGACGCTGCGCGGCACCTCGCCCTCGGCCAGGCGCGGATGGGTGGCCGGCACGAACGACGGG
>NZ_JAGPXV010000722.1:0-2728 GCF_018070405.1 Micromonospora sp. D75 | reverse complement strand
GCGGCCGAGGCGTGGCTGCGCGCGCTCAACGACGCCCGGCTGGCGATGGGCGTACGCCTGGAGATCAAGGACGGCACCGACCTGGGTGAGGAGCTCGACGACGCGGTCGCCGAGGACCCCGGTTCGTCCCGGGTGTTCCAACTGTCGGTCTACGCCTACCTCGGTTATCTGCAGGAGTCCCTGCTCAACGCGCTCATCGACTGAGTGGTGACGGTTGCCACCTCGCCGCCCGGCCCGGCCAGGGGCTAGGCTGGTGGCGTGCTGAGCATCGACCGGTCGATCATCGACGCGATCGTCGCCCACGCGCGTCGGGACCACCCGGACGAGGCGTGCGGCGTGGTCGCCGGCCCCGTCGGCAGCGACACCCCGACCCGGCACATCCCGATGGACAACGCGGCCCGCTCCATGACCTTCTACGAGTTCGACTCGATGGAGCAGTTGCGGGTGTGGCGGGAGATGGACGACCGCGACGAGGAGCCGGTGGTGATCTACCACTCGCACACCGCGACCGAGGCCTACCCGTCCCGCACGGACGTCTCCTTCGCCGGCGAGCCGGGCGCGCACTACCTGCTCGTCTCGACCCGCGAGCCCGACACCGAGGAGATCCGCTCCTTCCGGATCGTCGACGGCGTGATCACCGAGGAACCGGTGAAGATCGTGGATGCCGCCGTGGACCCGAACGCCGTCCAGTCCTACATGTTCGGGCAGAGCCCGGCGACGGTCGACTACGAGTGTTCCGACCGCTGACCTTCAGCGCCGGCACCTTCCTTTTCCCGTCACCTGGCACCATCCCGAACGAGGAGCACGAGACATCATGGCCATCGAGGTTCGCATCCCCACCATCCTGCGCAGCTACACCGGCGGCGCGAAGGTCGTCGAGGGCAGCGGCGACACGCTCGCCGACCTGATCGCCGACCTGGATTCGCGGCACGGCGGCCTGAAGGCCCGCCTGGTCACCGACGCGGGCGTGCTGCACCGGTTCGTCAACGTCTACGTCAACGACGAGGACGTCCGTTTCCTGGGCGCGCTCGACGCCAAGCTCAACGACGGCGACAGCGTGACCATCCTGCCGGCCGTGGCCGGTGGCGCGTTCGGCTTCGCGGCCGCCGCGGCGATCGCCTCGCACGCGGTCTCCACGCGCGCCGCCCGCTGAGGGGGCCCGCGATGGCGCGGTACGACAGCCTGCTCGACGCGTGCGGTGGCACCCCGCTGGTCGGGTTGCCCCGCCTCTCGCCGACGGTTCCCGCCGGGGCGCCGCCGGTGCGGCTCTGGGCCAAGCTGGAGGACCGGAACCCGACCGGCAGCATCAAGGACCGCGCGGCGCTGTACATGGTGCGCGCGGCCGAGGAGGCCGGCCGGCTCCGTCCCGGTGACACGATCCTGGAGCCGACCAGCGGCAACACCGGCATCTCGCTGGCCATGGTGGCGAAGCTGCGGGGCTACCGGCTGGTCTGCGTGATGCCGGAGAACGTCTCCACCGAGCGGGTGCAGCTGCTCCGGATGTACGGCGCGGAGATCATCTTCTCGCCGGCCGCCGGTGGTTCGAACCAGGCCGTCGCGACCGCGAAGCAGATCTCCGCCGAGCACCCGGACTGGGTGATGCTCTACCAGTACGGCAACGAGGCGAACGCCCGGGCGCACTACGAGACGACCGGACCGGAGCTGCTGCAGGACCTGCCGGGCATCACCCACTTCGTGGCCGGGCTGGGCACCACCGGCACGCTCATGGGCACCGGCCGCTTCCTGCGGGAGAAGGTCGACGGGATCCAGATCGTGGCGGCCGAGCCGCGGTACGGCGAGCTGGTCTACGGTCTGCGCAACATCGACGAGGGCTACGTGCCCGAGCTGTACGACGCGGGTGTGCTGTCCCGCCGCTTCTCCGTGGGCACCCGGGACGCCGTGCTGCGGACCCGGCAGCTCGTCGAGGTGGAGGGCATCTTCGCCGGGTTCTCCACCGGCGCCATCCTGCACGCCGCGCTCGCGGTGGCGCACGAGGCGGTCCGCGACGGCCGCCGCGCCGACGTGGCGTTCGTGGTCTGCGACGGCGGCTGGAAATACCTGTCGACCGGCGCGTACGGCGGCACGCTCGCCGACGCCGAGGAGTCGCTGGAGGGGCAGCTCTGGGCCTGACGGTCCGGCGGCGGTCCGGCGGGGGGGGTGCCCGCCGGCCGGGCCGCCGCGCCTGCCCGGAGCGGACGTGTATGGGTGTCACGTTGATGACAACTTCCGGCAGATGATTCTTGCCCGACCGGGGCGGCGCGTAGGCTGCGCAGCGTGGCGAGCGCGTCGGTAGAGATCATCGGCGGCGTCGCCGCCGGCGCATCGACTACTCATGGTGAGATCGAGGCCACCGGATGAGACTGACCGTCCTCGGCTGCGCGGGCAGCTTCCCGGGCCCCGAATCGCCCTGCTCGGCCTATCTCATGGAAGCCGAGGGCTTCCGGCTCCTGATCGACTTCGGCGTGGGTTCGCTCTCCACGCTCCAGCGCTACGTCGGGCTGCACGCCCCCGACGCGGTCCTCCTCACCCACCTGCACTGCGACCACATGTTCGACGCGGTGTCCTACGTGGTGGTGCGCCGGTACGCGCCGGACGGTCCGTACCCGCCCCTGCCGATGTACGCCCCCTCCGGCGCGCCCGACCGGCTCGCCGCCGCGTACGGGCAGGAGGAGGGCTCGGTGGAGGACGTCTACCAGTTCTACGGTCTCCAGCCGGGCACGTTCCCGAT
>NZ_JAGPXV010000721.1:0-2731 GCF_018070405.1 Micromonospora sp. D75 | reverse complement strand
CCACCACCGGCGGCTCGGTCCAGGTGCTCACCGACCCGGCCGAGGCGGTACGCGGCGCGCACGTCGTCGCCACCGACACCTGGACGTCGATGGGGCAGGAGGCCGACGGGCTGGACCGGATCACGCCGTTCCTGCCGTACCAGGTCAACGCCGCGCTGCTCGGCCACGCCGACGCCGACGTGATCGTGCTGCACTGCCTGCCCGCCCATCGGGGCGAGGAGATCACCGACGAGGCGCTCGACGGCCCGCACAGCGCGGTGTTCGACCAGGCGGAGAATCGTCTGCACGCCCAGAAGGCGCTGCTGACGTTTCTCCTGGAGGAATCCGCATGACCGCTCCGCTGACCCGCGCCGCGCGGCACGCCCGCATCGTCGAGCTGATCCGCGACACCCCGATCCACTCGCAGACCGAGCTGGCCGACCTGCTCGCCGGGGACGGCATCCAGGTCACCCAGGCCACGCTGTCGCGGGACCTGAAGGAACTGGGGGCGGTGACCGCGCGCGGCGGTGACGGGCGGGGCGTCTACCTGATCCCGGAGGACGGGCACCGGCCGCTGCGCGACGCCGAGGGCGCGCCGGCCCGGCTGGTCCGGCTGCTGCGTGAGCTGCTCAACGGCGTCGACTCCAGCGGCAACATCGCGGTGCTGCGCACCCCGCCGGGCGCGGCCCAGTACCTCGCCAGCGCACTGGACCGGGCCGGCCTCACCGAGATCGTCGGCACCATCGCCGGCGACGACACCATCCTCGTCGTGGCCCGGGAGGCCGACGGCGGGGCGGCGCTGGGTGAGCGGCTCGCCGCCTGGGCCCGCCGGGACGACACAGTCGAAGGGAGCACGACGTGACCGAGCGGGTCGTGCTGGCGTACTCCGGGGGCCTGGACACCTCGGTCGCCATTCCGTACCTGGCCGAGCAGACCGGCGCGGAGATCATCGCGGTGGCGGTCGACGTCGGCCAGGGCGGCGAGGACATGGCCGTGATCCGGCAGCGCGCGCTCGACTGTGGCGCGGTCGAGGCCGAGGTGGTGGACGCGCGCGACGAGTTCGCCGCCGACTACTGCCTGCCGGCCATCCGGGCCAACGCCCTCTACATGGACCGGTACCCGCTGGTGTCCGCGCTGTCCCGGCCGCTGATCGTCAAGCACCTGGTCGCCGCGGCGCGCGCCCACGGCGGCACGATCGTGTCGCACGGCTGCACCGGCAAGGGCAACGACCAGGTCCGCTTCGAGGTCGGCCTGGGCGCGCTCGCGCCCGACCTGAAGGTGATCGCCCCGGCCCGGGACTTCGCCTGGACCCGGGACAAGGCGATCGCGTTCGCCGAGGAGAAGGGGCTGCCGATCGACGTGTCGGCGAAGTCGCCGTACTCGATCGACCAGAACCTGTGGGGCCGCGCGGTGGAGACCGGCTTCCTGGAGGACATCTGGAACGCCCCGGTCGAGGACCTCTACGCGTACACCGTCGACCCGGCGTCGGAACGCGACCCGGACGACGTGGTGCTCACGTTCGACGCCGGCATCCCGGTCGCGATCGACGGCGAGACGGTCACCCCGTACGAGGCGATCCGGGAGCTGAACCGGCGCGCCGGGGCGCACGGCGTGGGCCGGCTCGACATGGTCGAGGACCGGCTGGTCGGCATCAAGAGCCGCGAGGTGGCGGCCCGGCTGGTCGAGCTGGCCGAGGCCCTCGTCGAGCAGGCGGAGCGGCACGTGGACACCGCCGCGCCGGGCATGACGCACCTGCAGCACGCCCAGCCGGTGACCTTCGGGCACTGGCTGCTGGCCCACGTGCAGCCGCTGCTGCGCGACCTGGAACGGATGCGGGACTGGGACGAGCGGACCGCGATCAGCCCGCTCGGCGCGGGCGCGCTGGCCGGGTCGGGGCTGCCGCTGGACCCGGTGGCGGTCGCCAAGGAGCTGGGCTTCCGTACCTCGTTCGCCAACTCGATGGACGCGGTCGCGGACCGCGACTTCGTCGCCGAGTTCCTGTTCGTCACCGCGATGATCGGCGTGCACCTGTCCCGCCTCGGCGAGGAGGTGGTGCTCTGGACGTCGCAGGAGTTCGGCTGGGTCGAGCTGGACGACGCGTTCGCCACCGGCTCGTCGATCATGCCGCAGAAGAAGAACGCGGACATCGCCGAGCTGGCCCGGGGCAAGTCCGGCCGCCTGGTCGGCGGCCTGATGAGCGTGCTCACCATGCTCAAGGGCCTGCCCATGACGTACGACCGGGACATGCAGGAGGACAAGGAGCCGGCGTTCGACGCGGTCGACACGCTGGAGCTGCTGCTGCCCGCGCTGGCCGGGATGATCTCCACGATGACGGTCCGGGTGGACCGGCTGGTGGCGAGCGCCCCGTCGGGTTTCTCGCTCGCCACCGAGGTCGCCGACTGGCTGGTCCGGCGCAACGTGCCGTTCCGCGACGCGCACGAGATCACCGGCAAGCTGGTGGCGCTCTGCGCGGCCCGGGACTGCGCGCTGGACGAGGTGTCCGACGCCGACCTGGCCGCCGTCAGCGAGCACCTGGACCCGTCGGTGCGCGACGTGCTGTCGGTGCGCTCGGCGCTGGCCGCCCGCATCACGCCCGGCTCCACCGGGCCCGGCCCGGTCGCCGACCAGCTCGCCGCCGCGGCGGACAAGCTGACCGGCTGGCGGGAGTGGGCCGCCGAGCGGGTCGTCCCCCGCTGACCTGCGGCTGATCCGGGGGCAGGCACCCGCCTGCCCCCGGATCACACCGGTCAAC
>NZ_JAGPXV010000720.1:0-2746 GCF_018070405.1 Micromonospora sp. D75 | reverse complement strand
CTGCAGCAGGCCGCCGAGCACGCCGCCCTGCTGCTGGGTGCCGCTGCCGGCCACCGGAGGCTCCTCCGAGGGCTGGACGACGACGAAACCCTGACCGGCGAAGCTCATCGTGAACGCCTCACCGGTGCTGCGGCCGAGCAGCGTGCCGAGGCCGAGCTGCTCGGCGCGGTGGTAGCCGGTCTGGAGGTTCGCCGACCAGCAGACCGCCGCCTGCGGGTCCACGTACGTCGGCGCGTCCACGTTGAGCACCACCGGGGTGCCCTTGGTGGTGATGGCGATCCGGCCGTGCCCGGTGAACACGCAGTTGAACAGGCCGGAGGAGGACGCGAAACCGGCGCCGCCGACCATCTTGATGTCGTACTGCAGGGTCGAGTCGAAGGCCAGCACGCTGGAGCCGTTGATGGACAGCGCGTCGCCCGGCTCCAGGTCGATGACGTGCACGTCCTTGGCGAAGTCGGCGAGGAACACGTCGCCGCGCCCGGAGACCTTCATCAGCGGCACGCCCTCACCGGTGAGGCGCTGCTTGATGAACTTGCCGATGCCGCCGGAGCCGAGGGCCTGGAACTGCACCTGGCCCTGGTAGGCGACCATCGAGCCGACGCGGGCCATCGCCTCGCCGTTCAGCTCGATCTTCAGCATCTTGGAGTTCTGCAACCGCATGCCCGGCTGCTGGGACTCCTTCTCAAGGTTCTCCGCGGAGAACAGCGCGCTGCGCATGGGTTTTCCTCCTGGGTCAGAATGTGCCTGACCACGGAGGTTAGGGGACCGGCGCAACCACCGGAATCAGCCGGGCGGGGACCCGGTCAGCCCCAGCCCAGGGCGTGCAGACGCTCGTCGTCGATGCCGAAATGGTGGGCGATCTCGTGCACCACGGTCACCGCGACCTCCTCGACGACGTCGTCGTCGGTGTCGCAGATCGCCAGGATCGGATTGCGGTAGATCAGGATGCGGTCGGGCAGCACGCCGGAGTAGTCCCAGCCGCGATCGGTGAGCGCGTGCCCCTCGTACAGGCCGAGCAGGTCCTCGCCCGGCGGCGGGTCGTCCTCGACCAGGATGACCACGTTGCTCATGAGCCCGAGCAGCTCCTCGGGCACCTCGTCGAGTGCCTCGCCGACCAGTTCCTCGAACCGGTCCCGGCTCATCTCCACGGCCACGCGGCCCGGTCACTCCCCCAGAATCGGCACGTCACACGGCGAGGGCGGCCCGCAGGACACCCCCGCCGTGCCGTACGTGATGGTCAGGCCAGGCGGGCGTTCAGCGTGATCTGCGCGCCCGGCGACAGCAGCCGGGAGATCGGGCAGTTCTCCTTGGCCGCCTCGGCCAGCTTGGTGAACTCGGCCTGGTCGATGCCCGGAACCTGACCGACGGTCTCCAGGTCGATCCGGGTGACTGTCATGCCGGCGTCGGTCTTGTCGAAGTGCACCTTGGCGGTGGTCTCCACCGCCGTTTCCTGGGCGCCGGCGTCGGCGAGCTGCTTGGACAGCGCCATCGAGAAGCAGCCGGCGTGCGCGGCGCCGATCAGCTCCTCGGGGTTGGTGCCCTCGCCCTCCTCGAAGCGCGACTTGAAGGAGTAGTTGCCGGACAGGCCGCCCTTGCCGGTGCGGACGGTGCCGGACCCCTCGGTGAGGTTGCCCTGCCAGCGAGCGGATGCGGTACGGATAGGCATGGCACGACGCTACGCGAAAGCGGGCCGCGTCGCACCGCACCTGTGGACCACGATCCGGGCCGTCGGGTGTGTGCTGTGCCATGATTCGACGCAGGCCCGCGTACGGGAAGGGTGGCCATGTCACAGGATCTCCCCGTCCCCCGCCAGGAGAAGCGAATCCCCGTGCGGGACGACGACACCACTGTCGTCGAGTGGGGTGACGCCGAGCCGGAGTCCCCCGGCCGGGCCGGACGCTCGCTCGCCGCCCTGGGCCGGGACCGCCGCCTGCCGACAGTGCTCGCCGGGCTCGCCACGGTGGCCGCTGTCGCCTCGCTGATCGGCGAGTGGCTGATCATCACGGTGCCGGCCGAGGCCCGGGACGACGACGCGCCCACCCGGCTGACCAGTGGCATCTCCGAGATCGGCGGGTTCGGGGTGGCGTACCTGGTGGGCCTGCTCGGGCTGTCCGTGGCGCTGGCTCTGGCGCTGCGCGGCGCCCCGGCGGTCCGTCGGCACGCCGCGCTCGCCGGGCTGGGCCTGTCGGCGGGCGTGCTCGGCGTGCTGGTCGCGACCGCCGCCTCCCTCGAGCAGCTGGCCCGGCGCATCCTGTTCTTCGTCGGGGACCAGCGCCTCGACGTGGAGCACGGGCGCGGCCTGGTCACCGCGTTCCTCGCCGTGGCGCTGCTGGCCGCCGCGCTGCACCTGGCCGGCCGGAGCGCCGGGGACACGCCCGCCGACGAGGAACCGGACCACGACCACCCGGACGACCGGCCCGCCTGGCGGGGGCGCGCCGCCACGGACGACCTGCCGCCGGCCCCCGCGGACCTGACGGTGCAGCCCGCGGTGCCGTTCGCGGACCCCGACCGGTCCCGCTGACGCCGCATACGTCGGCCACCGCGGCTTCGCCTCCGATTCGCCGGAAAGCCGTGGTTGCCGCCCGTTCCGCGAGATACGGTTGCTGCCCGCCGTCCCGTGGTCGCGGCACCGAAGACCTGGTCGGCCGGCGTGACGGCGCGGGCGAAGGAGGAACCATGACCCGCCCGGGACTGCCCAAGCTGATCGCCACCGACCTCGACGGCACGCTCGTCCGCAGCGACGAGA
>NZ_JAGPXV010000072.1:0-14903 GCF_018070405.1 Micromonospora sp. D75 | reverse complement strand
TGCCACAATCACGCCCATCGACGGCCTTCTTCTTCTGACGCTGTTGCCCCTGGTCGGTTTCGTGCTGCTGACCGCCGGCAACGCCTTCTTCGTCGCGGCCGAGTTCGCCCTCGTCACCGTGGACCGGGCGGAGATCGACAGGCGGGCCGGCGAGGGCGACGGCCGGGCCGCCACGGTACGCCGCGCGCTGCGCGAACTGTCCTTCCAGCTCTCCGGCGCGCAACTCGGCATCACCCTCACCGCGTTGCTCACCGGCTACCTCGCCGAACCCGCGCTGGCCCGGATCTTCGCCCCGCTGCTGCATCCGCTCGGCGGCGCGGAACGCTTCTCCGGCCTGCTCGCGCTGGCCCTCGCCACGCTCATCTCGATGCTCTTCGGCGAGCTGGTGCCGAAGAACCTGGCGCTGGCCCGTCCGATGCCGGCGGCGCTCGCCACCGCCGCGCCGATGCGCGCGTTCTCCCGCACGTTCGGCTGGCTGATCCGGCTGCTGAACGAATCAGCCAACCGGCTGGTGCGCCGCCTCGGCGTGGAGCCGCAGGAGGAGCTGGCCAGCGCCCGCTCCCCGGAGGAGCTGGGCCTGCTCGCCGCCATCTCGGCGCGGGCCGGCGCGCTGCCGCCGGACACCGCGATGCTGCTGCGGCGCACGATCCGCTTCGGTGACAAGCGGGCCGCCGAGGCGATGACGCCCCGGGTGGACGTCACCGCGCTGCGCGCCACCGCGTCCGTCGCCGATCTGCTGGACCTCTCCCGGCAGACCGGCCGGACCCGGTTCCCGGTCTACGAGGAGACGCTCGACCTGGTCACCGGCGTCGCCGGGGTGCCCGACGCGCTGGGGGTGCCGCTGGCCCGCCGGGCCGTCACCTCGGTGGCCGCGGTCGCCCGGGAACCGGTGTACGTGCCGGAGAGCCTCAACCTGAACGGGGTGCTGGCCGCGCTGAAGGCCGCCGGGGCGGACCTGGCGATCGTGGTGGACGAGTACGGCGGCACCGACGGCGTGGTGACGGTGGAGGACCTGGTCGAGGAACTGGTCGGGGAGATCGCCGACGAGTTCGACCCGGACGCGGTCGACGACGCCGGGCCGGTGGAGCTCACCGTGCCGGGCGGCGAGCGGACCGTCCTGGCCGACGGCGTGCTGCGCGCCGACGAACTGGTCGAGCAGACCGGGTTCCGGCTGCCCGACGGGCCGTACGAGACGCTGGGCGGCTTCCTGATGGCGCGGCTGGGCCACATCCCGGTGCCCGGCGAGACGGTCGACGAGGCCGGGTACGAGTTCACGGTGGTGGAGGTCGACCGGCACCGGATCGAGCAGGTGCGGGTGGTGCGCCCCGAGGAGCCCGACGACGGTGCCTGAACTACTCGTGGCGGTGGTGCTGCTGCTCGGCAACGCGTTCTTCGTGGGCAGCGAGTTCGCGCTGATCGCCTCCCGCCGTACGGTGATCGAACCGCTTGCGGCGACGTCGAAGCGGGCCCGGTGGGCGCTGGCCGCGATGAACCAGATCCCGCTGATGATCGCCGGAGCGCAGCTCGGCATCACCGTCTGTTCGCTCGGCCTCGGCGCGATCGCCGAGCCGGCGCTGGCCCACCTGCTGGAGGGGCCGTTCGCCGCGCTGGGGATGCCCGCCTCGGCGGTGCACCCGGTGACCTTCGTCATCGCGCTGGCGGTGGTGGTGTTCCTGCACACGGTGGTCGGCGAGATGGTGCCGAAGAACATCACGCTGGCCGGTCCGGAGCCCTCGGCGCTCTGGCTCGGCCCGGCCATGCTGGCGTTCTGCCTGGTCACCAAGCCGTTGCTGCTGGCGATGAAGTGGGCGTCCCGGCAGGTGCTGCGGTGGTGGCGGGTGGAGGCGACAGACGCGGTGAAAACCGTGTTCACCGCCGAGGAACTGGCCGGGCTGGTCTCGCAGGCGCGTACCGAGGGGTTGCTGGACGCCGAGGAGCACGCCCGGATCACCGGCGCGCTGGCCCTGCACAGCCGTACGGCGGCGGACGCGCTGCAACAGTGGTCCACTGTCACCACAGTCGCCGAGGACGTCTCACCGGCGTCGCTGGAGGTGCTGGCGACCCGCACCGGCCGGTCCCGCTTCCCGGTGGTGCAGCGGTCCACCCGCCGGGTGCTCGGTTTCGTGCACGTGAAGGACGTGCTCGGGTACGCCGGCGCGAGTCGCCGGGCCCCCGTGCCGGCCGCTGTCTACCGGCCGCTGGCGGTGGTGCCGCCGGACCGTACGCTCGCCGACCTGCTGCTCGCGATGCGCCGCGAACGCCGCCACATGGTGCTGGTCAGCGACGGACGGCGGCCGATGGGCGTGGTGACGCTCGACGACGTATTGACAGCCATCGTCGGAAGATGAAATGAATACCCTTGGTGTGCAATCGATTGCGGATACGTGATTGAACAAACGGTCGCCTTGATTCCACCGGACGCCTTCCCTAATGTGGGGCACCGACCGCTGTGGGTCGTCTGCCTCGATCTTCCCTCTCGCGAGGCGCCCGGCGGTCGGTTGCAAAGGAGTCCGTGCCGGTGGCAACCACGCCCCCTCAACGTCACGCCCCGAGCGCTCCATCCGGCCGACGTGCCGGGTTCTTCCACCGGATGGCACGCCGTCTGGTCACCCTGGTCGCGGCCGCCGCGGTCGGCGCCGGGATGCTGACGGCTCCGGCGCACGCGGCGCCGTCGGTGGACGAGATCGACGCGCAGATCGACAAGCAGTGGGAGCAGCTCGAACCCACCATCGAGCAGTTCAACAAGGTCCGCTCGCAGCTTCGCGCCAACCAGAAGAAGTCCAAGGCGCTGAAGGACAAGATGGTGCCGCTGGAGCTGGCCTCCACGCTCGCCATGAACAAGGTCGGCGACATCGCGGCCCGCTACTACATCCAGGGCCCGTCGCAGGAGCTGGGCGCGCTGCTGGTGAGCACCAAGCCGGGCACGCTGGCCGAGCAGTTGGTCATGCTGGACCGGATCGCCGACGACCAGCGCCGTCAGATCGCCGGTGTGCTCAAGGTGCGGGACGAGTACAACAGGCAGAAGGAGAAGCTCGACGAGCTGATCGAGCTGGAGACCAAGCAGCAGAACGACCTCGCGGCGAAGAAGAAGCAGATCGACTCGGAGATCAAGCGACTCACCGCGATGCTGCCGGTGACCTCGATCCGCCCGGCGGGCTGCCCGAAGATCGACGGCGTGGTGAGCAGCGCCGCGCGTACCGCGATCGCGACGGCGTGCGCCCAGGTCGGCGACCCGTACGTGTGGGGCGCCACCGGCCCGAACGCGTTCGACTGCTCCGGCCTCACGCAGTACGCGTACAAGGCGGCGGGCATCTCGCTCACCCACTTCACCGGCGCGCAGTGGAACGAGGGCCGCAAGGTGTCCCGTTCCGAGGCGCGCCCGGGTGACCTGGTGTTCTTCGGCTCCGATCTGCATCACGTCGGGCTCTATCTCGGCAACGGGGTGATGGTGCACGCGCCCCGGACAGGCAAACCGGTCCAGGTGTCGAGCATCAACACCCAGCCGCTCGCCGGCTTCGTCCGAGTCACCTGACCTCGGTCACACCGAAAGGCCCCCGGTCCGCACGGACCGGGGGCCTTCGCGTTCTCGGGGAGAGGTCAGCGCGGCGCGCCGACCGGGGACGGCAGGATCAGCACGTCGTCCAGGTTCACGAACATGATCCGGTGGCCGAACTGGACCTGCACGTACTGGTTCTTCCCGCGTACCACGGTCCGGTCACCCGGTGCGGAACCGTCGAACGAGACCGCCCGGTAGTACTCGCCGGGCAGCACCCCGCCGACCGCGTACCGCTGGCCGGCGGCGAACGTGTACTGCAGCGGAGAGATGGCCTGGTACGGGATGGTGTCCGGGTAGGCGGCCTGCTCCGGGTAGGCGCGGCCGTACACCGGGATGGTGGCCTTGCCGGGCCGCGGGGTCACCACGAAGCCGGTGGCCCACTTGGCGGTGGGCGCGGAGGCCGGGTTGTGGAACCACGCCTTCTGGCCGAGGTACCAGATCGCGGTCCAGTCGCCCTGCCGGCCGGCGAGCGCGTACGTCTGGCCGGCCGAGGCGCGGGCGCCGTGGTCGGAGATGTACATGGTGTCCGGCGTGCCGTCCGGGCGCAGCCCGAGGTCGTTGACGAGCGGGGCGTCCGGGCTCGGCGCGGTCCGCAGGATCACCGCCGAGGAGCCGCGCGAGGGGCACGGCTGCGCCGGCGGGGTGGGCGTCGGGACGCCGGGCGGCTGCTGGTTGCAGCCGGTGAACGCGGGCCGGTTGGTGGCGAAGTCCGGGTCGATGGTGACCAGGCCGGTCTTCGCCGTGCCGGTGCCGCGGAACGGCGCCTTCATCAGGTCGAAGTAGTGCGACCAGTCCCAGTAGGGCCCCGGGTCCCAGTGCATGCCGCCCACGTTGGCGGCGGTGATGCCGGGCACGTTGTCGTGGCCGATGATGTGCTGCCGGTCCATCGGGATGCCGAACTTCAGCGCCAGGTGGCGGACCAGCTTGGCGGAGGTGCGGTACATCGCCTCGGTGTACCAGGTGCCCTGGCCGGCGAAGCCCTCGTGCTCCAGGCCGATGGACTTGGCGTTGACGTACCAGTTGCCGGCGTGCCAGCCGACGTCCTTGGTCTTGATGTGCTGGGCGATGTAGCCGTCCACCGAGCGCAGCGTGTAGTGCCAGCCCAGGTAGTCGGCCCGCTTCACCAGGTCGACGCTCGGGCCGAAGTAGCCCTCGGTGTCGTGGATGACGATGTACTCGATCTTCTGCTGCTTCGGCCGGTCAGCCAGGTCGTGGTTGCCGTAGTCGCCCGGGTCGTCGCTGAGCTGCTCGTAGGGCGCGGGAATCCACTCGCAGGCCAGCCGGACCGGGCACTCCAGTCCGTCCGGCCGCTGCGCGGTGCGCAGGCCGAGGCGGGCCAGCCGGGAGCGGTCCGGCTTCGCGGCGGTGGCGGCGAGCGTGACCCGCTGGCCGTCGTCGGTGGTCCGGGTGGCGCCCTGGCCGAGCTGGTCGTACACCTCGTCGGCGAAGGCCGCCGCCGCGTCGGCGGTGTCCGCGCCGGAGTAGCGGGCCACCGCGGCGTACCAGGCCGCCGGGTCGGTGCCGGCGCCGACCGGCCCGCCCAGAGCCTTCTGGTACGACGACAGCAGCGCCGCGCCGCCGCGGATGTTCGCGGCCGGGTCGGTGCGCAGCGTCCCCGCGTCCAGCCCGGTGAGCGCGGCGGCCGCGTCGAGCGTCTGGAGCGAGGCGCTCGGCAGCGGCGTCTCCCGCGTCGGCGCGGCGGCGGTGGCCGGGTCGAGCTTCAGCGGCCGGGAGTCGTCGCCGCGCGGGTCCTCGTCCTCGTCGACGTGGGCGCTGCCCGGCGTGGCGAGGATGTGCGCGGCGTCGGTCAGGTGCATCGGGCCGTAGCCGCCGCTGGTGCTGGGCTGACCCGGGTGGGTGTCCCAGCGGGACTCCAGATAGGAGACACCGAGCAGCACGTTCTGGGGCACGCCGTACTCGGCCGCGGCGGCGGCGTATTGTTGTTGCCGGTCGCTCGCGGGCGCGGACGTGTCCGGCGCGGCGGTAACCGGGCCGGTGGTCGCCAGCGCGGTGGCCGTGGCCACGGCGGCGGCGAGCAGTATCCGTCTGCCCGACGGCGGGGCGGAGAGGTGCATCGAACCTCCTGGACAGGGATGGGGGTCACTGCGTTTCCACCCTCACTCCGCACACCCGCGATGGTCAATACCTTTCCAGTAAGTAATCAGTCGTGAAAGAAAATTTCACCTCCGTGCGCGGTGTGGCGCTGGATCGCGTACGGAGTGTCACGGCGCTGGAAGTTGCGGATCGATAACGGTGGTCCCTACTCTGGTGAATCGTCGGCCGCACGTCTCACCGTCCAACCCGGTCGGTGACGGTCCGACACCGCCGAGTCGCCTCCGGGCGAGCCGGGGAACCAGGTACCTGGGGTGAATCCGCAGCGCTGCTGCGGTAGGGCGGCTCCCTTCCCGCCCGAATCCGTCAGCTAACCCGGTAGGCGGTACGGAAGAAGGAGTACGGACGCCCGGTGGCACTCCATGCCCCGCGGCCGTCGTCGAACCGGTCGGTCGACCGGTCCAGCGTCGCGCCGCGTTCCCGCTGGTCCCGCTTCACCACCGCCCTCGCCGCACTGGTCGGCACCGCCGTCGTACTGACCGGCGGCGCCACTGCGGCACACGCCGAACCCTCGGTCGCCGAGATCGAGGCCCAGATCGACCGCGACTGGAACAAGCTCGAACCGGTCATCGAGCAGGTCAACGACGTACGCGAGCAGCTCGCCGCGCGGCGCAGGCAGGCCGACGCGCTCGGCCGCCAGATCGCACCCCTCCAGGCGCGGGTGGACGCCGCGCTCGGTCAGGTCGGCGGCCTCGCCGCCGACGCCTACAAGGCCGACAACCTCTCCACGGTCAACGCGCTGCTCGGCAGCCGCTCACCCGGTGACCTGGTCGACGGCCTGGAGCTGCTCGACCGCTTCGCGCACCGCCAGCACGAGCAGGTGCGCTCGGTCGCCGCGCTGCGCGACGAGCTGGCGGCGAAGAAGAAGCCGCTGGACGAGATGATCGCCGGCCTGGCGCGCACCGAGGCCCAGCTCGCGGCGAAGAAGAAGCAGATCGACGCCGAGATCGCCAAGCTGGAGAAGCTGCGGCTCAAGGTGTACGGCAAGGGCGGCGGCGGCCTGCTGCGCCCGGCGCCCTGCCCGGCCGGCTATCCCGGCGGCCCGGCCGGAGCGGCGGTGAAGTTCGCCTGCGCCCAGATCGGCAAGATCTACGTCTGGGGCGCCGCCGGCCCGGACCACTTCGACTGCTCGGGCCTCACCATGGCGGCCTGGGCCAAGGGCGGCGTCTCACTGCCGCACAGCGCACGCCAGCAGCACGGCGTGACGAAGCGCATCAGCCGGGCCGAGCTGCGCGCCGGCGACCTCGTCTTCTACTACAGCGACCTGCACCACGTGGCGATGTACGTGGGCGACGGCTGGGTGGTGCACGCCTCCCAGTCCGGCAAGCCCATCACGATGAAGCGGGTCGACGACGGCGACATCAACAGCTACGGCCGCGTGTAAGGAAGGGCCCCCTCTTAACGCCTCCGGTAGAGGAGGGGGCCCTTCTTAACAACTGCGGGCGGCGTCAGCGCGTCGGCCAGGTGCGCCAGCTCTGCCAGGACCGGCTCGGCGTCGGGCCGCGCTGCCCCTGGTAACGCGAGCCGTAGACGGCCGAGCCGTACGGGTGCTCGGCCGGCGAGGAGAGCCGGAAGATGCAGAGCTGGCCGATCTTCATGCCGGGCCAGAGCGTGATCGGCAGGTTCGCCACGTTCGACAGCTCCAGCGTGACGTGACCGGAGAAGCCGGGGTCGATGAAACCGGCTGTCGAGTGGGTCAGCAGACCCAGCCGCCCCAGGCTCGACTTGCCCTCGAGCCGGCCCGCGAGCTGGTCGCCCAGCGAGATCACCTCAAGCGTGGAGGCGAGCACGAACTCGCCCGGGTGCAGCACGAACGGCTGGCCCTCGGGCACCTCCACCATCGAGGTGAGGTCGTCCTGCTGGACCGACGGGTCGATGTGTGTGTAGAGGTGGTTGTTGAAGACCCGGAACAGCCGGTCCAGGCGTACGTCGATGCTCGACGGCTGCACCAGCGTGGGCTCGAAGGGCTCCAGCGCGAGCGTGCCGGCCTTGATCTCGGAGATCAGGTCGCGGTCGGAGAGCAGCATCGGAACACCATAGCGACCGGTATGGGTGACCTGCGTGTCGCACTACTTCTTCGTACACGTGTTCGATAGGATGTCCGCATGGCTTCCTGGTCCGAATTCGCCGCCGACGAGCCCCGCCTCGCCGGCGAGATCCGCCTCCTGATGCAGCAGTACGGGCCGGGCTTCGGCTACCTCGCCACGGTCCGCGCCGACGGCGGCCCCCGCGTGCACCCGGTCTCCCCGGTGTTCACCGACGACGGCCTATGGTGCTTCGTCATCGACTCGCCGAAGCGCCGTGACCTCGAACGCGACGGCCGCTACGCGCTGCACTCGTTCCCGCCCGAGGAGAGCGACGACGAGGCGTACATCGCGGGGCGCGCGCGGCCGGTGACCGACCCGGCCACCGTGACGCGGCTGGCCCGGATCGCCCGCGCGTCGCCACATGGTGACTGGCGGCTGTTCGAGTTCACGGTCGAGGCGGCGATGCTGACCCGGCGCGACCCTGTCGCCCAGCCCGGCGCCGCTCCGCCGCAGGTGCGGGTGTGGCTCGACCCGCTCGGGGCCGAACCGGCCCGGCGTGAGCCGGTGGGCGCGGAGGGCCGGCGCGGCCGGCACGGCTTCGACACCCGCCGCCCGGCCGCCTGACCCCGACCCCGAAACGAGCGGTGCCGGCCCCGTCCGAGGACAGGGCCGGCACCGGTACGCGGTACGAGGCGGTCAGGCCGCGCGGTAGGCGTTCCACGCGGTGAGCATGCGGCTCGCCTGGCCGGCGGTGAACTGGTACATGCAGGAGTCGTACGTGTAGTCCATGAAGTTGGTGATCGGGTCCTTGCCGGCGGTCGAGCAGGTGTCGCGGCCGGTCGGGCACTGGTACGCCGGGGACGCCTCGGCCGGGGTGTCGGAGACGCTGTCGCCCGAGCCGGAGCAGCCGCCCTGGAAGGTGTGGTAGAGGTTCAGCCAGTGGCCGACCTCGTGGGTGCCGGTGTCACCCTGGTTGTAGTTGGTGGCGGTGCCGCCGGGCAGCGACTCGTTGAGCACGACCACGCCGTCCATCTTGTCCAGCGTCCGCTTCGGGAACGTCGCCCAGCCCAGCAGGCTGTCGCTCAGCTCGCCGAGGTAGATGTTCAGCGTGTTCTTGCCGCCCTCGCGCAGCGAGGTCTTCATCGAGCGCTCGGCGGAGGAGCCCTGCACGATCGGGTACCACGACGGGTTGGTCACCCGGTTGATCTTCGTGAGCTGGAACCCGAAGGCGGTGGCGGCGCCGCCGGTCGAGCCCGCGTACGACTGGTTCAGCACGGTGATCTGCTGGTTGATCATCGAGTCGGTGATGTTGCCGCCGGCCCGGGTGCTGTTCTCCTGGATGACGTGCACGACGACCGGGATCGTCACGGTGGCCAGCGGGGTGACCGCGCCGGTCCGGAAGTTGGCCCGCTCGCGCTGCGCGGCGGCGAGGTCGGCCTCCCGGTCCTGGACCTGCTTGGCGGTCAGGTGGTTGGGGTCGAGCTTGGCGTTGCCGCCCTTCGCGACGCGAGCGTTCGCGTGCTCGTCGGCGTGGGCGTCAGCAGGCTCGGCGCAGACGCCGGCCGGGGCGGCCGAGAAGGCCGAAGCAGCGGGAACGACGCCGACGGCGGCGGTGCTGAGCAGCAGCGCGAGGGTCGACGTCGCGACACCGGCGGTACGCCGGGTCAGCAGGTTGGGACGGAGTCCCATGGGCCCACCTCTTTCTGACGGCGTGCCAGGGGGTGTGTCACGCCGGTGCGGAAACGTGGGGCAGACGTTACATCCCATCGATGCATTTGAGAATGCCCATACGAGTTCGGGGAGGTGGCTGGGTCAACCGCCCGCCGATGCCGCCACCTCGCCGAGGTGGCGCGCGCACCTGAGTGCACGGGGGTGGGGGGCTTCAGGTAGAGTGGTGCCGCCTGCGGGTGTAGTTCAATGGCAGAACATCAGCTTCCCAAGCTGACAGTGCGGGTTCGATTCCCGTCACCCGCTCCAACGTGAGGCCCCAGCTCAGGACAGCTTTCCTGGCTGGGGCTTCGTTGTCGGACGTTCACAACCGCTGTTCCCACCAGGGCGCGCGCGGGTCGGCCCACGGATTCGCCAGGGTTCGACCGAGGAATCGATCATCAGCCTCCTCGATGACGCGGCGCAGCTCCCGCGCCGCTCGCCCGGGTAGCGACCGCAGAGCGATGTCCAGCACTTCCCGATAGTCGAGGGTGCAGCCGCAGGGGCACCCGCCGAAGTCATCGAGCAGTTGACGCGCTGGACCTCGGGCTATGCCGATCCAACGTTGGAGGGCGTAGCCGATGTCACCCGGCCGCAGCCGATTGTCCTGGCGCTCGAGCCGGACGATGTCAGCGACGACCTTGCCGGAAACCCGCTGAAGGTGCTTACGGGATCCGTGCACCTGTCGGCGGCTGGGTTCAGCGGCGCGTAACGCCACAGGCCGCCTACGCGGCACGGTCCCTTCGACGTGAAGCCATGTGGGCAAGCATGACAGAGGGACCGGCGCCGCGCCGCCGACAAATCAGGGGTTCAGGCTCGCCCACTGCGCCTGGGTGGACAGCTCCCCGTGGTTGAGGCGGTCGACTATCGCCTGCTTCGCGGCCCAGTCCAGCGTCTCGGGCAGCCGGTCGAACGAAGCGGGCCAGACGTCGAGCAACGAGAAGATCTCCTGGCCGTCGCGCACTGTCAGCAGCAGCATGCACCGCCAGTGCGGATCGAACTCCGGCCGCCGGCCCGCCCGGTGCACCAGGAACGGGCGCAGGTAGTGCGGGGCGAGCGGGGCGGCGTGCTCGGCCAGCCAGCCCCGACCGTGATTGCGGCTGAACCCGTACTCGATCGCCTGGGTGTCGAGTTGGATGAGCGTGGCGGTGTCGACCGCCTTGACGGTCCGGGGCACGGGAGACGGCACCCCTGAAGCATTCCATCGATCGGGCGGGCGGAGCGATGAGTCGCGGGCCGCAGCCGGGTCTGACAGGGGGAAGGCAGCGGAAACCGGAGGAGCAGACCCATGGGTACGTTGATCGTGACCGAGTTCCTGACCCTCGACGGCGTGGCGCAGGCGCCCGGCGAGCCCGACGAGGACCGTGACGGCGGCTTCAGCCACGGCGGCTGGCAGATGCCGCTGCTGGACGAGAAGTCCGGCACGGTGATGTTCCAGCAGGCGAGCAGCATGGACGCGCTGCTGCTGGGCCGCAAGACGTACGACATCTTCGCCGGCTACTGGCCGAAGGCGCCGGAGGAGATCCCCTTCACCGGCCTGCTCAACGGCGTGCCCAAGTACGTGGCCAGCCGTACCCTCACCGAGCCGCTGGCCTGGGCGAACTCGTCGCTGGTGTCCGGTGACCTCGCCGAGCGCGTCACCGAGATCAAGGCCCGCCACGACGAGGTGCACGTGATCGGCAGCCTCGACCTGGCGCAGTCGCTGCTGCGCGCCGGTCTCGTGGACCGGCTCAACCTGTGGGTGTACCCGGTGCTGCTCGGCACCGGCAAGCGGCTGTTCGGCGACGGCACGGTGCCGACCGCGCTGCGGCTCACCGAGTCGGTCACCCACGCCCACGGCACGCTCCAGTTGACGTACGAGCCGGCCGGCGCGCCCGCCTACGGCGACGCGGCCGCGTAGGGCACGTCGAGGTCGAGCGTGTGCCGCAGGCCGGGCTCCCCGTCGAGTTCCACCGGACCGTCCGGTACGAAGCCGGCACGCGTGAGCACCGCCAGTGAGGCCGGGTTCGCCAGCGCCGCCGAGGCGACGAGCCGGTGCAGCCCGTACTCGCTGCGGGCCAGTTCGCAGACGCGCCGTACGCCTTCGCCGGCGAGCCCGCGCCCGGCGGCGCGCTCGGCCACGCGGTAGCCCAGCTCGGCGCTGCCGCCTGCGACGTCGACCAGGTTGAAGCGCCCGAGCACGGCGCCGTAGTCGCCGACCAGCACGTGGAAGTGGCAGGTGCCGCGGTCCTGCTCGGCCAGCAGGGCCGCGTGCCGGGCGGCGTAGCCGGTGAAGAAGTCGTCGCCCCGGTCGGGGACGTACCGGGCGAAGTAGGCCCGGTTCTCCCGCTCGAACCGCAGCACGGCGGGCGCGTGGCGGGCGGCGAGTCGTTCCAGCTCCGGCATCGGGCCAGGTTAGGCGTCGGCCGGGTAGGAACGCAGTTCGATTGTGTTGCCGTCCGGGTCGCTGACGTAGATCGAGGTGGCGGTGCCGCGCGCCCCGAAGCGCGGGACCGGGCCGGTCAGCACCGTGAACACCCCGGAGTCGACCACCCGCTGCCAGTCGACCGGCTCCACGACGAGGCAGAAGTGGTCCACGTTGGACCCGGTCGGGTCGCCCGCGACCAGGTCGATGATGGTGCCGGCGTCGATGCGTACGGAGGGGAAGGGCACCTCGCCGGCCCGCCACCTGTCGACCCGCACCGGGGCCAGCCCGAGCGTGCCGCAGTAGAAGTCGAGGGAACGCTCGACGTCGCTCACCGAGAGCACGAGATGGTCGAACCCGGTCACCGTCACGAGATCGTTCCGCATGCCGTCAACTCTGGCCCGGCGCGGCGGCGGGACCAACCCCCGATCGCACTACGATCGTTGACTCACGGGCAACGACGGAGGTGCCGTGTGCTGGAGCGGTACGAGATCGAGACGTTCCTGACCCTGGCCGAGGAGCTGCACTTCGGGCGGACCGCCGAGCGGCTGCGGGTGAGCACCGGCCGGGTCAGTCACGTGGTGCGCAAGCTGGAACGCCGCATCGGTGCGCCGCTGTTCGAGCGCACCAGCCGGGTCGTCCGGCTCACCCCGATCGGTGCCCGCCTGGCCGAGGAGATGCGCCCGCTGGTGGCCGGCATCGAGGCGGCGGTGCAGCGGGCCGTGGACGCCGGGCGCGGGCTCACCGGCGAGCTGCGGGTGGCGTACGTCGGCGAGTCGACAGCGCCGGTGCTGCTGCGGGCGGTCGCGCTGTTCACCGAGCGTCATCCGGACTGCGAGGTGCACGTGCACGAGGCGCGGCTGGCCAGCACCCGGTCGAGCCTGCTGGACGGCACGATCGACGTCCTGATCGCCTCGTACCCCTTCGACGGCATGGCGAACGGCCCGGTGCTGCTGCGCGAGCGCCGGGTGCTCGCGGTGGCCGCGGGCCATCCGCTGGCGGCCGAGGAGTCGGTGTCGCTGGAGGTGCTGGGCGACCATCCGGTGGTGCAGTACCCGGCGGTGACGTCGACCGCGTTCAAGCAGGACCGCACGCCGGACCGCACCCCGTCCGGCCGTCCGGTGCCGAAGGGCCCGGTGGGTGGCAGCTTCTCCGAGATGCTGGCGCTCGTCGCGCTGGGGCGCGGGGTGCTGCCGGTGGGTGAGCAGGCCCGGCAGTTCTACGCCCGCCCGGACGTGGCCTACGTGCCGATCCATGACGCGCCGCCGATCTGTCGCGGTCCGGTGTGGCCGGCCGGGAACACCACATCCCGGGTACGCGAGTTCGTGCGCGCAGCAGCCGACGCCAACCCGCTGCCGCCGGACTGACCCCGTCGTACCCGGGTGGCAGCATCGGCGGGATGCGGGACGAGATCCGGGCACTGGTCGAGGAACTGCCACCTGGGGACGAGCTGGAGGCGCGGCACCGGGAGGCGGCCTTGACCTGGCTGACCGGCACGGAGGACATCTTCCGCCGGGCCAAGCCGCGTACGCCGTCGCCACACCTGGTCGCGTACTTCCTGCTCCGCGACCCGGCCGACGGCGCGGTGCTGCTCGTCGACCACCGCCTCGCCGCGATGTGGTTGCCCAGCGGCGGGCACGTCGAGCCGGGAGAGCACCCGGCCGACACGGTGCGCCGCGAGCTGCGGGAGGAACTGGGCGTGTCAGCGGTCTTCGCGCCGCCGTTCGGTAGGCGCCCGGCGTTCCTCACCGTCACCGAGACGGTCGGCCCGCCCGAGCACCGGCACACCGACGTGAGCCTCTGGTACGTGCTGTCCGCGGGCCGTGACCAGCGGTTCACGCCCGACCCGGTGGAGTTCGCGGGCATCCGCTGGTGGACGCCGGCCGAGGTGAACGAGGCGCCGACCGGCACGATCGAGCCGCATCTGGGCCGGATGCTCGCCAAACTGGCGGCAACGACGCCTTGACCCGTCCCCTGCGGCAAGGCCCAGCGTGGTCGGTGCCGGTCGCGGTGACCGGCACGAGGAGCGCGAGGGAGGCACGGTGCGACTGCTGACCATCGGGGCGTTCGCCCGCGCGACCGGCCTGAGCGCCAAGGCGTTGCGCATCTACGACGACTGCGGGCTTCTGCCCCCGGCTGCGGTGGACCCGCACTCGGGCTACCGCTACTACGCGCCGGAGCAGGCGGACCGGGCGCGGCTGATCGCCGGGCTGCGCCGGGCGGGGATGCCGCTGGCCGAGATCCGTGCCGTCTGCGGCCTGCCGCCCGCGGCCGCCGCGGAGGCGCTCGACGCCTGGTGGCGGCGGGTCAGCGCGGACACCGCGGCGCGCGGCCGGGCCGTCGCGCTCCTCGTCGACAGGCTCAGCGAGAGGGGCACCACCATGTCCGAGACGATCTTCCGGTACGCGACGCGCTGCGAAACGGGAACGGTCCGCGACTCCAACGAGGACACCGCGTACGCGAGCGCGGCGCTGCTCGCTGTCGCCGACGGCGTACGCGGCCCGGCCGGGTCCACCGCCAGTGCGGAGGCGGTGGACGCGCTGCGGCCGCTGGAGCAGACGGACGAGTCGCAGGCCGACCTGCTCGCCGCGCTTGCCGACGCGGTGAGCCGGGCCGACCGGGCGGTACGCGGGCACGCCACCGACACCGATCAGCCTGCCACCACGCTCACCGCGCTCGTGCGACGTGGCACCCGGCTGGCGCTGGTGCACGTCGGGGACAGCCGGGCGTACCTGCTGCGCGGCGGTGAGCTGTCCCGGCTCACCCAGGACCACACGTACGTGCAGACGCTCGTCGACCAGGGCCGGCTCACCCCGGCCGAGGCGGGATCGCATCCGCAGCGGGCGCTGCTGGCCCGGGCGCTCGGCGCGGGCGCGGAGGTCGAGGCGGACCTGGCGCTGCGGACCGCGCTGCCCGGCGACCGCTACCTGCTCTGCTCCGACGGCCTCTCCGCCGTGGTGGAGCCGGGCGCGCTGCACGCCGCGCTGACGGAGGCGGACGATCCGGAGAGCGCCGTCGAGCGCCTGGTGGAGCTGGCGTACGCGGCCGGCGCGCCGGACAACATCGCCTGCGTGGTCGCCGATCTGGCGGCGTGATC
>NZ_JAGPXV010000719.1:0-2763 GCF_018070405.1 Micromonospora sp. D75 | reverse complement strand
GTCCTGGGGATGATCGGCCCATGGTGTTCCACGTCCGGGGTCAGCCGAAGGCGGCCGCCAGGATGTCCAGCCCTCGGCCCAGCTCGTCGTCGGAGATGACCAGCGGCGGCAGGAACCGCAGCACGTTGCCGTAGGTGCCGCAGGTCAGCGTGAGCAGCCCGGCCGCGTGGCAGGCCGCCGAGATCGCCGCCGTGGCGGCCGGGTCGGGGGTCGACGTGCCCGGTACGACGATCTCCACGGCGAGCATCGCGCCCCGGCCGCGTACCTCGGCCACGCGCGGGTCACCGGCGGCGATCGCGCGCAGCCGCTCACCCATCACCGCGCCGATCCGGTGCGCGGCGGCGGCCAGGTCCAGCTCCCGCATCGTCTCGATCGACGCGAGCGCGGCGGCGCAGGCGATCGGGTTGCCGCCGTACGTGCCGCCCAGACCGCCGACGTGCACCGCGTCCATCAGCTCCGCCCGGCCGGTCACCGCCGCCAGCGGCAGCCCGCCCGCGATGCCCTTGGCCAGCGTGATCAGGTCCGGCTCGACGCCCTCGTGCTCACAGGCGAACCAGTCGCCGGTGCGGCAGAAACCCGTCTGGATCTCGTCGGCGACGAAGACCACCCCGGCCGCCGTCGCCCACTCGCGCAGCGCCGGCAGGAAACCCTCAGCGGGTACGACGAAACCGCCCTCGCCCTGGATCGGCTCGATCAGCAGCGCCGCCACGTTCTCCGCGCCCACCTGCTTCTCGATCATCTCGATCGAGCGGGCCGCCGCGGCGGCGCCGTCCAGCCCGCCGTCGCGCAGCGGGTACGACATCGGCACCCGGTAGACCTCACCGGCGAACGGCCCGAACCGGTGCTTGTACGGCATGTTCTTCGCGGTCAGCGCCATGGTCAGGTTGGTCCGGCCGTGGTACGCGTGGTCGAACACCACCACCGCCGGCCGCCCGGTCGCGTGCCGGGCGATCTTCACCGCGTTCTCCACCGCCTCGGCGCCGGAGTTGAACAACGCCGAGCGCTTCCCGAAACCACCCGGTGTCAGCGCGTTGAGCTGCTCGCAGACCGCCACGTACGACTCGTACGGCGCGACCATGAAGCAGGTGTGGGTGAACCGCTCGACCTGCGCGCGTACCGCCTCGACCACACGCGGCGCGGAGTTGCCCACGTTGGTGACGGCGATGCCGGCGGCGAAGTCGATCCACTCCCGCCCGTCCACGTCGGTGATCGTGCCGCCGCCCGCCCGGTCCACGTACGCGGGAATGGTGCTGCCGACGCCCCGCGCCACCGCCTCGACCCGGCGCTTGTGCAGCTCCTCGCTGGTGGCCATCGCGATCAGCCCTCGATGTTGTGCATGACGTGCTTGACCCGGGTGTAGTCCTCCAGGCTGTAGACCGACAGGTCCTTGCCGTGGCCGGAGTGCTTGAAGCCGCCGTGCGGCATCTCCGAGACGAACGGGATGTGCGTGTTCACCCAGACGCAGCCGAAGTCCAGCCGCCGCGTCATCCGCATGGCCCGGCCGTGGTCGCGCGTCCACACCGAGGCGGACAGGCCGTAGTCCACGCCGTTGGCCCAGCGCACCGCCTCGTCCTCGTCGGAGAAGCGCTGCACGGTGATGACCGGCCCGAACACCTCGTCCTGGATGATCTCGTCGGCCTGGCGTACGCCGGAGACCACTGTCGGGGCGTAGAAGAAGCCGCGCTCGCCGACCCGGGCGCCGCCAGTGGTGACGTTCGCGTGGTCCGGCAGGCGGTCCACGAATCCGCTCACCCGGGCGAGCTGGTTGGCGTTGTTCAGCGGGCCGTAGAGCACGTCGGCGTCGTCCGGCCCGCCGGTACGGGTGTTGCGGGCCTGCTCGGTCAGCGCGGCCACGAAGTCCTCGTGGATGCCCGGCCCGGTCAGCACCCGGGTGGCCGCCGTGCAGTCCTGACCGGCGTTGAAGTAGCCGCCCATCGCGATCGCCTCGGCCGCCGCCGTCACGTCGGCGTCGTCGAAGATCACCACCGGGGCCTTGCCGCCCAGCTCCAGGTGCGTCCGCTTCAGGTCCGGCGCCGCCGCGGCGGCGACCTCCATGCCCGCGCGGGTCGAGCCGGTGATCGACACGAGCTGCGGGGTCGGGTGGGAGACCAGCGTACGGCCGGTGTCGCGGTCGCCGCAGACCACGTTGAACACACCCGGGGGCAGGTGCTCGGCGGCGATCTCGGCCAGCAGCAGCGTCGACACCGGCGTGGTGTCCGACGGCTTCAGCACCACCGCGTTCCCGGCGGCGAGGGCCGGGGCGATCTTCCAGACCGCCATCATCAGCGGGTAGTTCCACGGCGTCACCTGGGCGCAGACGCCGATCGGCTCGCGCCGCACGTACGAGGTGTGCCCGGCCATGTACTCACCGGCCGAGCGGCCCTCCAGCAGACGCGCGGCGCCGGCGAAGAAGCGCAGCTCGTCCACTGCCGGCGGCAACTCCTCCTCGGTGGTGAGCTGCCGGGGCTTGCCGGTGTTGCGGACCTCGGCGTCGACCAGCTCGGCGGCCCGCGCCTCCACCGCGTCGGCGAACTTCAGCAGCGCCCGCTGCCGCTCGGCCGGGGTGGTGTCGCGCCAGGTCTCGAACGCGGCGGAGGCGGCCTTCATCGCCGCGTCCACGTCCGCCGCGCCGGAGACCGGGGCCTGGGCGAAGACCTCGCCGGTGCACGGGTCGATCAGGTCGGCGTAGCCGCCGGCGACCGGGTCGACGTACTCGCCGTTGACGAGGTTGCGCGGCTGCGGCGGGGGGGTGCGGCGTGGTGT
>NZ_JAGPXV010000718.1:0-2765 GCF_018070405.1 Micromonospora sp. D75 | reverse complement strand
GAATCCCAACCAGCAACCATTCCAAAGAACAGCCACCAGTCCGGGGTATAAAACAATTGGCACTGGCTTTACAAGCACCCTGTTGAGTTCTCAAAGAACAACCACACACCAACCAGAAACCCCGCGCCGCGGAGCCCCTGCTTGGGGCATTTCGTTCAACCACCCGCCGCTCTCGCGCCGGGCACTTTTACTACGTTACCTCACCGTCTCTGCCGTGTCAAACCGTGTGTCCCGGTCTGTCACGCTTCGTACGGGTCGGCACCGCTGAACCCACGCAGCAGTCACCCGCTGCGTCTGATCATCGGATTTGGCAGGCCGGCCGCTGCGGTCTCCCGCTAGCTCGCCCGGTTCCCTGCCGGTCGACAACCTTACCCGGTCGGTTTCGCTCCGCCAAATCCGCCCTCCGGCATCTTGGCGAGCATCGCCCGGACCAGGTCTTGCGGAGGTGAGAACCTCGTTCGGACCCGGCGCCAATCCCGGTTCGGCGCTTCAGGACTTTCGTCCCGTTTGCCCCGTTCCGCGCTGGCAGAGAGAAAGTTACGCGGCCACAGGTTTGATCGTCAAATCGGTGGGTAGCGGCGCGCGTCACACCCGTCCGACGCGGGCAGGGCGGCGGGAGGCACGGTAGGCGCGGATGCCCAGGACACCGACAGTCGTGCCGATCGCCAGAGAGGCGCCGATCAGCAGGGCGTGCACCCAGAGGAAACCCGTCGGACTGCCCTCGCCGACGACGCCGGCAGACCAGGCGCGCTCGTCGTTCCAGATGGCGACCGCGAACCTCGGCCAGATCGCCCAGGTCCACACTCCGACGGCGACCAGGAACAGTGACCAACCACGTGACAGGACCATGGTCGGCCAGTATGCCAGCGGGCCGTACCCGCAGGTCAGGGCGTCGGGGACGGCGACGCGTGTTTCCGGCGTGGCCGCCGGGGCACTGTTCCCGGCGTCGAGCCGATGCGCGGGAGGTGCCACCTATGCAGCCGTTCAACCCCTGGGCCTGGCGGGACCCGTCCGCCCTGGCGGGTGGGTACGACCAGACCCGGCCCGGAGACGTACCGCGGCAGCGCGCCGCGGACACCGACGACCAGCTCGACGCCCCCGGTCCCGGTACGCCGCTCGACCTCACCGGCTACCGGGTGGAGGCGACTGACGGCCGGATCGGGTCGATCGACGAGGCGAACGAGGACGCCGACGCGCGCTACCTGGTGGTGGACACCGGGCCGTGGATCTTCGGGAAGAAGGTGCTGCTGCCGGCCGGCACCGTGGCCCGGGTCGACCACCTGGACCGCGTGGTGCACGTGGACCGCACCCGCGACCAGGTGAAGGAGTCGCCCGCGTTCGACAGCGACCACTTCGCGCACCCGGAGTACCGGGAGCGGGTCGGCAGCTACTACTCCGAGAGCTATCGACAGCAGTAAGCGCGGCAGGAGGCAGCGACGCGGGCCGGTGAGCGGTTACCGTGTCAGGCATGGTCCGGCCGCGCAGCTGCCTCCCGGAGACCCGTAGCGGTCTTCCGGGCCACGCTGTCGACGGCCGGGAGCAGATCCTCGACGTACTCCGTGCCGGCGGACTCCGATTCCGCGCCGGCGGGCGATGGCGGCGCTCGTTCTGACGAGCCCGCTCCACCGACCCGGGTGACACCCGGGTCGCTTCTCCCCGCCAGCGAACGGCACGAAAGGCGTACGACCATGTCCTCTGCACGCATGCTCACCGGAGACCGCCCGACCGGGCGGCTGCACCTCGGCCACTACGTGGGCAGCATCGCCAACCGGGTGCGGCTGCACCAGCGCTACGAGAGCTTCTTCATCATCGCCGACCTGCACATGCTCACCACTCGCAACAGCCGCGCGGACATCGAGCAGGTGGCGCACAACGCCCGCGAGATGGTCACCGACATCCTGGCCGCCGGGGTGGAGCCGGAGCGGGCCACGTTCTACCTCCAGTCGGCGATCCCCGAGGTCGGCGACCTGAACACGCTGTTCCAGAACCTGATCACGGTGCCCCGGCTGGAACGGGTGCCGTCGCTGAAGGAGATGACCCGGGACGCCGGCAAGGACGAAATGCCGTACGGCCTGCTCGGCTACCCCGTCCTCCAGGCCGCCGACATCCTCTGCGTGAAGGGGCAGGTCGTGCCGGTCGGGAAGGACAACGCCGCGCACGTCGAGGTGACCCGGGAGATCGCCCGGCGGTTCAACCATCTCTACGGCGAGGTCTTCCCGGTGCCCGACATGCTCATGTCGGAAACGCCCACGCTGGTCGGCACGGACGGCGCCGGGAAGATGAGCAAGAGCAAGGGGAACGCGATCGCGCTCTCCGACGACGCGGCGACGGTGCGCCGCAAGGTGATGGGGATGTACACCGACCCGAACCGGGTCCGCGCCGACGTGCCCGGCACCGTCGAGGGGAACCCGGTCTTCGAGTACCACGACATCTTCAACCCGGACCGGGCGCAGGTGGCGGAGTTCAAGGACCGCTACCGGGCCGGGCGGGTCGGTGACGTCGAGGTCAAGGAGGCGCTGGCGACGGCGCTCAACCGGTTCCTCGACCCGATCCGGGACCGCCGGGCCCGGATCGAGGCGCAGCCCGGCCTGGACGCCGAGCTGATGGTGACCGGCACCTCGCGGACCCTCGTCGAGGTGCGCCGCACGCTCGTCGCGGTCCGCCGGGCGATGGGCCTGAGCAGCGCGTACGCCCAGGTGCGGCGCCGGGCCGAGCGCTACCGCAAGGCCGTCGCCACCTCGGCCTGACGACAGACCGGCCCGGGG
>NZ_JAGPXV010000717.1:0-2772 GCF_018070405.1 Micromonospora sp. D75 | reverse complement strand
CGGCGCCTACTTCCAGCCCGAGCGCTGGCTGGCCTGGATCGCGCTGGCCGCCGCGCTGCTCACCATGCTGCTGCTGGCCAACCTGGTGCGCAGCCGTTTCGGCCGGTCGCTGCGGGCGGTACGCGACGACGAGGTCGCGGCCCGGCTCGCCGGCATCCCGGTGGCCCGCACGCAGGTGCTCGCGTTCGTGGTCAGCGCCGCCTGCGCCGGGCTGGGCGGCGGCGTGTACGCCATGCTCACCGCCACCGTCGCGCCCGGCAAGTTCCCGCTGGACCTGTCGCTGTTCCTGCTCATGGCGATCGTGATCGGCGGGCTGGGCAGCCTGGCCGGCGCGGTCTGGGGCGCGGTGCTGCTGGTCGCGCTCCAGGACCTGCCCGGCCTGCTCACCGAACACCTCAGCCTCTCCGCCGGGCTGGCCCAGCGGCTGGAGGGCAACCTCGCGCTGGCCGTGTTCGGCCTGGTCCTCATCGTCGTCATGCTCGCCGCCCCGGGCGGCCTGCAGGGCGGCGTGCGTGCCCTCACCGCCCGCCTACGCGGGGCCGTCCGCCGCCGTCCCGCCACCCCCCGGCCGCCGGACCGCTGACCTCACCGGTTCCACCCACACCGTTCGCACCGTCGCACCGGAATGGAGAACCATGCGCACCACCACCCGCCGCGTTCTCGCGGCCGCCGCCGGCCTGGCCCTGCTGGCCGCGCTGCCGGCCTGCGCCGACGACGAGAAGCAGGCCGCCGAGAACGTTCCCGGCGTCAGCGACTCCGAGGTCGTCATCGGCACCCACCAACCGCTCACCGGACCGGCCGCGCCCGGCTACTCGAAGATCTCCGCCGCCACCAAGGCGTACTTCGAGCACGTCAACGCCAAGGGCGGCGTGCACGGCCGGAAGATCGTCTACAAGGTCATGGACGACGGCTACAACCCCGCCAACACCGAGAACGTGGTCCGCAAGCTGGTGCTCGACGACAAGGTCTTCGCACTGCTCGGCGGCCTCGGCACGCCCACGCACACGAACGTGCTGGAGTTCGTCAAGACGCAGAAGGTGCCGGACCTGTTCGTCGCCTCCGGCAGCCGCAACTGGAACGAGCCGGACAAGTACCCGACGACGTTCGGCTGGCAGCCCGACTACACGGTCGAGGGCAAGATCCTGGCCAGCTACGTCAAGCGGGAGTTCCCCGGCGCGAAGGTCTGCCACTTCGGGCAGAACGACGACTTCGGGCGGGACTCGCTGGTCGGCGTCGAGCAGGTCCTCGGCCCGGTCGCGGCGAAGCAGACGTACACCACCACCAACCAGCAGGTCGGCCCGGCGATCGGGGCGCTGCGCGCGGCCGGCTGCCAGGTGGTCATCTCGGCGACCATCCCCGGCTTCACCGCGCTGGCCATGGGCCAGGCCGCCGGGCAGGGCTTCAAGGCGCAGTGGGTGGTGTCCAACGTGGGCGCCGACTACACCACGCTGGCCGCCCAGCTCGGCGACAAGAAGGTGATCCTCGAGGGCATGGTGGCCGACAACTACCTGCCGAACGTGGCAGACACCGCGAACCCGTGGATCCAGGAGTTCACCAAGATCCACCAGAAGTACAACGCGGGCAACCCGGTCGACGGCAACGCCATCTACGGCTACTCGATGGCGTACACGTTCGTCCAGGCGATGCTCGCCGCCGGGCCCGACCCCACCCGGGAGAAGCTGGTCGAGGCCGTGCGCAAGGGCGGCTTCCGCGGGCCCGGCCTGGTCCCCTTCCGGTACGCCGACGGCGTGCACGCCGGCTACGGCGGCGTCCGGCTCACCAAGGTGAGCAACGGCGTGCAGGAGTACTTCGGTCCCGCGTACACCACGGACGACGGCGACGGCGCGGTCACCGAGTTCACCGAGCCGCCGACGAACCCGCCCGCCGACGCGGTGCCGACCGCCTGAGGCGTCCCGCCGGGCGGCCGGGTGCCGGTCGCCCGGCGGCACGCACGTAGAGTTGCCGCCGGTACCCGAGCAACAGGAGATCCGTACCCATGATCGAGGTGGAGGCCGACCCGCCGGAGCGGGTGGACGGCCGGGCGGCGCGAGCCGAGCGGACCCGGGCCGCGATCGTGGAGGCGCACCTGGCCCTGATCGACTCCGGTGACCTGCGCCCCACCGGGGAACGGATCGCCGAGCGGGCCGGGGTGTCGCTGCGCACGCTCTGGACCAACTTCAAGGACATGGAGACGCTGTTCGCCGCGACCGGGCGGCGGGTCGGCGAGCGGCAGGCCGCGCTCTGGCGGCCGGTGTCGCCGGAACTGCCGCTGACCGCCCGGATCGCCGCGTTCTGCGACCAGCGCGCCCGGCTGCTGGAGGTGCTGGCGCCCTCGGCCCGCGCGTCGGCGCTGCGGGAGCCGTTCTCCCCGCAGTTGCGCCGCAACCGGGAGGCGGCGGTCGCCCGGGTCCGGCACGAGATCGAGGCGGTGTTCGCCCCGGAGCTGGCGCACGCCGGTCCGGGCCGCGCGCAGTTGCTGGACGCGCTGACGGTGGCCGGCACCTGGTCGTCCTGGTCGATGATGCGCGACTCGATGGGTCTCGACGTGGACGCCGCCCGAGCCGTGATGGCCCGGATGCTCGGCGCGTTGCTGGTCGACGCGATCGCCGCCGGCCTGCGCTGAGCGCCCCGGCGGCCGGTCAGGCGATCTCGCCGGTGGTGGCGATCTCGCCGAGCTGGCCCAGCGTGCTCAGGTACGCCTCGTGCAGCTCGTCGGTGGCCGCCGTGCACGCGTCGGAGACGGTGACGATGCGGTACCCGTTGTCGACCGCC
>NZ_JAGPXV010000716.1:0-2779 GCF_018070405.1 Micromonospora sp. D75 | reverse complement strand
CGTCCACCCCGACCCCGACCGCATCCACTCCCACCCCCGCGGCCCCCACGTCAGCCCTCGCGGACCCCGTCGTGCAGGCAGCCGCCACCCCACCCACCCCCACAAGCTGCGCCTAGCCCTCGCCCGCCCCTCGCCCCCGCCCTCGCTGATCTTGCACTTGGGGACCCGCGCGTGTCGTGAATGCCCGATCTGCCGGGGCCATGAGTGCAAGATCAGCGCGGCGGGGGCGGGGCGAGGGGTCAGGTTGGGGTGGGGAGGTCCAGCCACATGAGGATCTCGTCGCGGGCGTCGGTGGCGGACAGGCGCAGCGCGGCGGGGAGGCGGCCGATCTCGCGGTAGCCGAGGCGCTTGTAGAAGCGGTCCAGCCCCAGCCCGTCGCGGACCGTCACGTGCAGCGCCGCCAGGCCCAGCCCTCGGGCGATCCGCTCGGCCTCGCGCATCAGCGCCGCGCCGTGGCCGCGCCCCTGCGTGTCGGGGTGCACCATGACGCGCTTGAGCACCCGCCAGTGCGTCTTGAGGTGGAACCGGTTGTCGGCGATGACCAGCACCGCGACCAGCTTTTCGCCCTCGTGGCCGACGAGTAGCCGGTCCGGCCCGTCCGCGACCTCGTCGAGCGTGGAGGTGGCGAGCGGGCGTACCTCGTCGGCGGTCACGGGGGCGACGAAGCCGACGGCGCCGCCGGCGTTAGTCACGTCCACCCAGAGCGCGATGATCTGTTCGCGCAGCTCGGGGGTCAGGTCGGGGTCGAGGGAGAAACGCAGGTCCACGCCGTAATCCTGCTCGTGGCGACGCGGTGCGGACCCGCGTTCGTGACCTTCCCGACAGTCGCCGGTGCGCGTGGCACCGGCGACTGGTAGGGCCGGCGGGATTCGAACCCGCACTGGTGCGGACCTAAACCGCATGCCTCTGCCGTTGGGCTACGGCCCCTTCATCGTGACCACCGCCCGCGGACCGGTGTCACAGCCTCCGGATCGTAGACCACATTCGGGGTCACCACTGCGGCGCGGCCGTGACGAGCCGCACCGCGCGCCGACCTCAGTCGAGCCCGAGATCCCGGCGCAGCTTGGCGACGTGGCCGGTGGCCCGCACGTTGTAGAACGCCTGCTCGATCTTGCCGTCCTCGTCCACGACGAACGTCGAGCGGATCACGCCGGTGACCGTGCGGCCGTACATCTGCTTCTCGCCGAACGCGCCGTACGCGGTCAGCACCGCCTTGTCCGCGTCGGAGACCAGCGGGAACGTGATCGCGTCGCGCTCGCGGAACTTCGCCAGCTTGGCCGGCTTGTCCGGCGAGATGCCCACCACCTCGTAGCCGGCGGCCTGCAGGGAGGCGAGGGAGTCCCGGAAGTCACATGCCTGCGTGGTGCAGCCGGGCGTCATGGCGGCCGGGTACGCGTACAGGATGACCTTGCGGCCGCGCAGGTCGGCCAGGGAGAGTGTCCCGCCGTCGTCGGTGGGGAGGGTGAATTCGGGGGCGGGGTCGCCGGGCTTGAGGCGGTCGGTCATGGCGGTGACGATACCGCCGGGCCGGTGCGGTCGGCGGACGGCGACGCGCGGACGCGGTGACGGCCATCATGAGGTTGTTGCCAGATATTGGCAACAGTGCCTTCCTGGAAATACGCTGAGCGCGTGGACACCCTGGCGATGCACATCTCCAACGGGATCATCAACGGTCCGGTCGCCGCGATCTTCGCGGCTCTCGCCCTCGCCGCGCTCGCGTTCTGCGTGATGCGGGGCCGAGCCGACCTCGACGACCGGCTGGCCCCGATGGCCGGGCTGGTGGCGGCGTTCATCTTCGCCGTGCAGATGCTCAACTTCCCGATCTTCACCGCCGGGGTCAGCGGCCACCTGCTCGGGGGCGCGCTCGCGGCGATGCTCGTCGGCCCCTGGGTCGGCGCGCTCTGCGTGGCCGTGGTGCTCATCGTGCAGGCGCTGGTCTTCGGCGACGGCGGCGTGGCGATGCTCGGCCTCAACATCACCAACATGGCGCTGCTCGGCACCGCCGCCGCGTACCTGCTGATCGCGCTCCTGCTGCGTGTGCTGCCGCGTACCCCGGCCGGCCTGGCGGTCACCGCGTTCGTGTCCGCGCTGGTCAGCGTGGTGGTCGCGTCCCAGGGCTTCGTCCTGCAGTACTGGCTGGGCGGCACCACCGACCTCGGCGGCAACCTGACCGGCCTGGCCGGCACCATGGCCTTCGCCCACCTGCTCATCGGCATCGGCGAGGGCCTGATCACCGCGACCACCGTGGTCACCGTGGCGAAGGTCCGGCCCGACCTGGTGTACGCGCTGCGCGCCCTCAAGCCGGTCACGCCGGCTCCCGCCGTCCCGGTCGCCGGAGGTGCCCGATGAGCAAGCGTCAGTGGCCGTTCCTTCTCGGCGGCCTGCTGGTGGCGCTGCTGCTGGCGGGCGTGGTCAGCAACTACGCCTCCTCGCACCCGGACGGGCTCGACTCTTCGCTGCTCAAGGGCTGCACGGTGAACGCCGACGACGAGATCACCGGCGGCAGCTGCCCGGCCCAGGAGGCGAAGGACCACGAGCTGGCGGACAGCCCGCTGGCCGACTACGGCGTACGCGGAATCGGCAACGACTTCGTCTCCACCGGCCTGTCCGGCGTGCTCGGCGTGCTGCTCACCTTCGCGTTCGGCGCCGGCCTGTTCTGGCTGGCCCGCCGCCGCGGCCCCGCCACGCCCGCCACGTCCGCCGGCCCCGCCGCGCCCGCCACGCCCGCCCCGGACACCGCGAGCGCCGACCCGGCGGACGACGCAGCGACCCCGTCCAC
>NZ_JAGPXV010000715.1:0-2788 GCF_018070405.1 Micromonospora sp. D75 | reverse complement strand
GGCTCGCCGGGGTGGCGCTCACCCTGCTCGGCCCGATCGGCCCGACCATGGGCACCAACCTGATCATCGACGCCTTCCTGGTCGTCGTGGTCGGCGGGATCGGTCAGCTCAAGGGCAGCGTGATCGTCGCCTTCGCCCTCGGGGTCCTCCAGGCCACCGGGGAGTACCTCACGACCCTCAGCGTCGCCAAGGTGATCGTCTTCGTGGCGATCGTCGCGTTCCTCCAGTGGCGGCCACAGGGCCTGTTCACCCTGCGGACCAGGAGCCTCGCATGACCGCCGTGACACCCGCGCCGCCGAGCACCGCCGGCGCACCGGCCCCGGACGACATCGCCCCTGCGAGCCGGTCCGGTGGCCGGTCCCGGCTGCGCGCGGCCGCGGGGTTCGCGTTCGGCGCGGCGCTGCTGTTCGCCGTCGCGCCGCTGGCGCTGTCGGACTTCCGGCTGGCCCTGCTCGCCAAATACCTGTGCGTCGCGATGGTGGCCGTCGGCATCGGCATCGCCTGGGGGCGCGGCGGCATGCTCACCCTCGGCCAGGGCGTCTTCTTCGGCCTGGGCGGCTACGCGATGGCCATGCACCTCAAGCTCGCCGACGCGGGCCCCGGTGGGATGCCCGACTTCATGCAGCTGTACGGGCAGCTCGACGAACTGCCGGTCTGGTGGCGGCCGTTCGCCAGCCCGTGGTTCGCGCTGCCGGCCACGGTGCTGCTGCCGATGGCCGTCGCGTTCGGGCTCGGCTCACTGGTGTTCCGCCGCCGGGTGCGGGGCGCGTACTTCGCCATCCTCAGCCAGGCGCTCGCCGCCGCCATGGTGATCCTGTTGATCGGCCAGCAGGGGACCACCGGCGGCACCAACGGGCTCACCGACATCCAGGGCTTCTTCGGTTACGACCTGGACGACCCGGTCAACCAGCGGATGGTCTACTTCATCATCGCCGGCGTCCTGCTCGCGCTGCTCGCGCTGGCCCGCCAGATCGTCCACAGCCGCTACGGGGAACTGCTGGTGGCGGTGCGGGACAGCGAGGAGCGGGTCCGCTTCCTCGGCTACGACCCGGCGTCGGTCAAGCTCGTCGCCTACGTGGTGGCGGCGGGTATGGCGGGCCTCGCCGGCGCGCTGTTCGTGCCGGCGGTGGGCATCATCTCGCCCGCCCTCATCGGCATCGTCCCGTCGATCGAGTTCGTCATCGGTGTGGCGGTGGGCGGCCGGGCCACGCTGCTCGGGCCGGTGCTCGGCGCGGTGGCGGTGGCCTGGGCGCGTACCGCCCTCTCCGAACGTTTCCCGGGCACCTGGACGTACCTGCAGGGTCTGCTCTTCGTGGTGGTCGTGGCGTTCCTTCCCGGCGGCCTGGCGTCGCTGTGGGCGCTGGCCCGCCGCCGCGCCGAGCGGGCGGAGGTGCACCAGTGAGCGACGACCGGCTGGACGGGCTGTCCGTCCGTGACGTGCGGGTCAGCTTCGACGGCTTCACCGCCGTCGACGGCGTCTCGCTGGAGGTGCCCGCCGGTGACATCCGGTTCCTGATCGGGCCGAACGGCGCCGGCAAGACCACCCTCGTCGACGCGATCACCGGTCTGGTGCGGGCCACCGGCTCGGTGCGCTTCGGCGACCAGGAGCTGCTGGGTCGCCCGGTGCACCGGATCAGCCGGCTCGGCGTCGGCCGGACGTTCCAGACGTCGACGGTCTTCGAGGAGCTGTCGGTCGTGCAGAACCTCGACATCGCCGCGGGCGCCCGCCGGAGCTGGGCCACCCTGGCCCGGCGCCGGCGGGGGATCCCCGACGAGGTGGCCGCCGCGCTGGAGACCATCGGGCTGGCCGGCCGGGCCGACCAGCTCGCCGGCACGCTCGCGCACGGCCAGAAGCAGTGGCTGGAGATCGGCATGCTGCTGGTGCAGGACGCGCGGCTGCTGCTGCTCGACGCGCCGGTCGCCGGGCTGAGGCACGTGGAGCGCGACGCCACGGGCGCCCTGCTGGAGACGGTGAGCCGGGATCGCACGGTGGTGGTGATCGAGCACGACATGGACTTCCTGCGTCGCTTCGCGCGCAGCGTCACCGTGCTGCACGCGGGGAGGGTGCTCAGCGAGGGCACCGTGGCGCAGGTCCAGGCGGACCCGCGCGTGCAGGAGGTCTACCTCGGCCACCCGGTCGACGCCGGGTCGGTCCCCAGCGGTCTGGAGGCATGATGCTGACCCTGCGTGGGGTGCACGCCGGATACGGGCGTTCCCGGGTGCTGCACGGCGTGGACCTCGCCGTCCCGCCCGACGGGGTGGCCGCGGTGCTCGGGCACAACGGCGCCGGCAAGAGCACCCTGCTGCGGGTCGCGGCGGGCCTGCTGCGCCCGAGCGCCGGCACCGTCGAGCTGGACGGCGAGGACGTCACCCGTCTCGCGCCGCACGAGCGGGTGGCGCGTGGCATGGCGTACGTCCCGCAGGGCCAGCAGTGCTTCCCGCACCTGACGGCGGCGGAGAACCTGCGCCTCGTCGCCGATGCCCGGCGCGACGGCGCGGTGGCGACGGCGGAGGCGCTGGACCTGTTCCCGGCGCTGCGTCCGCTGCTGCGGCGGCGGGCCGGGCTCCTCTCCGGCGGCCAGCGTCAGCAACTCGCCATCGCCCGCGCGTTGATCACCCGGCCCCGGCTGCTCATGCTCGACGAGCCGACCGAGGGCATCCAGCCGTCGGTGGTCGCCGAGATCCAGGAGCGGATCGTCGAGCTGACCCGGCAGTCCGGCTTCAGCGTGCTGCTCGTCGAGCAGCATCTCGGGTTCGCGCTGCGGGTGGCGAACCGCTATCACGTCCT
>NZ_JAGPXV010000714.1:0-2793 GCF_018070405.1 Micromonospora sp. D75 | reverse complement strand
GCAGGTCGGCCAGGTGCGGGTCGGCCAGGGCGGCGCGCGCCGCGCGTACCGCTTCCAGCTTGTCGTCGGCGGCGAGCGCGGCCTCGACGCGCAGCTCGTGCAGCGGCAGCCGGTGGTTGGGCCACAGGTAGGGGCGGCTGAGGAACGCCAGCGCCCGCCCGACGACCTCGTCGGCGGCGGGGTGGGCGCGGGCCAGGTGCAGCCCGGCGCGCAGTTGCAGCCAGTGCAGACCGGAGACGCCCGGCGGGTCGATGCGGGCCGCCTCGGCGCAGGTGGTGTCCGCCTCGTCCCAGCGGCCCAGCGCGATCAGCGCCTCGGCCCGGTTCGACAGCAGGTACGCCCCGATCGAGCGGCTGATGCCGACCCGGCGCGCCTCGGTCACCCCGGCCGCGGCCGCCTGCTCGGACTCGTCGTAGCGGCCCAGCTCGTAGAGCACGTCGGAGAGGAAGACCAGCGCGCTGACCAGGGCCCACGAGTCACCGGCGGCACGGGCCCGCGCCTCGACCCGGCGCAGCTCGGCCAACCCGCGCTCCGGCGTGCCGTCGAGGCGGTGCAGCAGGGCGATCCGGGTGGGCAGCAGCACCAGGTCGGTGCCGACCTCGGACGCGCCGGCCGCGGCTTCGGCGGCCACCGTGGCGGCCTCGCGCGGGTCGACCTTCATCAGGTGCGACGCGATGTCGGCCAGCACGGCGAACCGTTCCGGGCCGTCGGGGGCGCGGGCCGCCAGCCGGTACGCCTCGCGCAGCTCGGCCGCGCCGTCGCTCTTGCCGAGCAGCGCGAACAGCCGGCCCCGGTGGTCGAGCAGGCGGGCGGCGCGCAGCGGTTCGGCGTCGGAGTCGACCTCGGCCAGCGCGGCCCGGGTGAGCGTGAGCGCCCGGCTGAGGTCACCGGCGGTGACCGCGGCGGTGAGCGTGTCCTCGAGTACCCGCAGGTGGTCCATGCCGAGCCGGTCCGCGGCGTCGGGCACCTGCTCCCACAGTTCGAGGACGCGCTCCAGCAGGCGGCTCTGCTCGGCGTACGCGTACCGTTCGGCGGCTGCCTCGGCGGCGACCCGGGCGGCGGTGAGCGCGCGCGGGTGGTCGTGCGCCGCGTACCAGTGGTGGGCGATCTCGGCCGGGGCGCGACCGGCGGCGACCAGGTGGGGTTGGGCCTCGATCGCGGCGGCGTACCGGGCGTGCAGCCGGGCGTGCTCGCCGGGCAGCAGGTCGTCGTGCACCGCCTCGCGGACCAGCGCGTGCCGGAACTCGTAGTCGCCGTCCGGGTCGGCCACCACGAGCTGACCGGCGACGGCGGCGCGCAGCGCGTCCTCCAGTTCGGCCTCGGGCAGGCCGGCCACCTCGGCGAGCAGCTGGTGGGCGAAGCGGGTGCCGCCGGCGGCGGCGATCCGCAGCACCCGCTGGGCCGGCTCGGGCAGCCGGTCGACGCGGGCCAGCAGCAGGTCGCGCAGCGTCTCCGGGATGGTGGCGCAGCCGACCGGGCCACCGGCGGCGGCCAGCTCCTCGATGAAGAACGGGTTGCCCTGGGTGCGTTCGTGCACGTCGTCCACGGTCCGGGCGAACTGCTCGACACCGAGCAGGTCGGCGAGCACGGCGGCGGTGCCGTCGCGGTCGAGGCGGCCCAGCTCGATCCGGTCCACGCCGCGGACCCGGTCCAGCTCGGCGAGGAACGGCCGCAGCGGGTGCCCGCGGTGCAGCTCGTCGGTGCGGTACGTGCAGACCACCAGCAGGCGGGTGGCGCGGGCGGCCCGCACCAGGAAGCCGATCAGGTCGCGGGTGGAGCGGTCGGCCCAGTGCAGGTCCTCGATCACCAGCACCAGCGGGCGTTCCTCGGCGATGCGCCGGAACAGGTCGGCGACCAGGTCGAACAGGTAGCCGCGCGGGGTGTCGGCGAGGGCCGGCCCGGCGGGCGCGGCGACGCCTGCGGGCATCCGGGCCAGCTCGGGCAGCAGCCGGGCGAACTCCGCCTCGTAGCCGGCGAAGGCGGCCGGCCCGTCGTGGCGCAGCACGTCGCGCAGCGCGGCCGCGAACGGGGCGAACGGCAGGCCGGCCTCGCCCAGTTCCAGGCACTGGCCGACCAGCAGCCGCGCCCCGGCGGTGTGGACGTGCGTGCCGAACTCCTCCAGCAGCCGGGTCTTGCCGACCCCGGCCTCGCCGCCGACGAGCACGGTCGTCGGGTCGCCGGAGCGTGCCCGGGCCAGCGCGTCGCCGAGCACTGTCAGCTCGGGCCGGCGGCCGACGAGGACGGTGCTGGCGGCGCGTACTGTCACGCCGTCGAGCATGCCACGGCCCCCCGACGGCCTCGCCTGGCCGATCGGGCGGTCGGTGGCCGCCGGCCCGGCCGCCCCCGTGACGGCCGGACCGGCGACGACCGCCGGCGCGGTCACCGGCGGGCGTCGGTGATGCGGGCGTGGTGCTGTCGGCGGCTCAGCCAGCCGCGCGGGTGCCGTCGGGGCAGCGACCGGGCCAGCCGGTCCTGCGCCGCGTCGGCCTGCAGTTCAGAGGCGTGGCTGCGGTGGATGCTGAGGATGAACTCCGCGTCGTTGCCGAACATGTCGGATCTCCCTGTCGTGGGTCTGTCGTCGCTGTCGAGATCCACTTTTCGCGCGAAGGTGCCCCCGGCACATGGGTACGCCGCCTGATCTTTGCCCCCGCCGCCTCCTTACCTGAGGGCCGACGAGGGGCCGCGCGGCCGTAAGGTACTCAGCCCGCTCCGGAAGAGGCGGCCACGGATCAACGTGACGTGCGCCGACCACTAGACTCTGCGGCATGGCAAAGCCCCAGGAGAAGGTCTCGT
>NZ_JAGPXV010000713.1:0-2796 GCF_018070405.1 Micromonospora sp. D75 | reverse complement strand
GGTGAGCAGTTCGTCGGCCTCGGCGGGCCGGCCGCGCTCGGCGAGAACCAGGCCCAGGGTGCACAGCAGCGCGGGCTCGTGCGGAGCGCCGGCCAGCCCGGCCCGTGCGCCGGCCTCGGCGGCGTCGAGCTCGCCGCGCTCCACGTGCAGGTTGACCAGGGCGATCCGGGCGTCGAGGTGCCCGGGTTCGATGGCGAGCACCCGCTCCAGGTCGGCGCGCGCTCGCTCGGGGCGGCCCCGCTCCTGGTGGAGCACGGCCCGGTTGTAGTACGCCTCGGGCAGGTGCGGTCCCAGCCGGATGGCGGCGTCGTAGTCCCTGATCGCGGCCCGGGTCCGGCCCGCCGCCCGGTAGAGGGCGGCGCGGTCCACGTAGTACTCGCAGTTGTCCGGGTCGTGCGTGATCACGGTGTCCAGGTCGGCCAGCGCCCGCGCCGGGTCGCCCAGCGCGAGGTGAACCTGCGCCCGGTTGTGGCGCAGCCGGGCCAGGTCCTGCGGGCGTTCGCCGGGCCCGAGCGCGGCCGTCAGCCGGGCCAGTCCGTCGTCGACGAGCCGCAGCGCGCGGTCGGGCCGGCCGGCCCGGCTGTCCAGCAGCGCCAGGCCCTGCTCGTAGAAGACCGTCGACAACAGCCGCTGGCGTGGGTCGGCCAGCTCGGCGGCGAGGTACAGCGCCCGCTCCAGCCACTGCCGGGCCAGCGCCGGGTCCTGCTCGGCCGCCGGCAGGTGCCGGGCGTGCAGCATGGCGGTGGCGTACGCCGCCGACATCGTGATCTTCGGGTCGTCGGTGACGGCCCGCGCCTCGTCGTAGAGGTCGAGCGCCTCGGCGGCCCGGTTCAGGGCCGCCAGGGCGGTGGCCAGGCCGGTGGTGAACGCCCACCAGTGCCGCAGGTCGCCGTCGGGGGTGACCGTCGCCCGCCCGCGCCGGGCGACCCGGGCCGCGTGGTGGTAGTAGCCGCGGGCCAGGCTGTCGCCCAGGGCCCGCCGCAGCGCCTGCGGGGTGCGCTCGTCGGGCGCCGGGTCGGGGGCGCCCTCGTCGCGCAGGTCGAGGCGCACCGGGGAAGGCCCGAGCCGGCGGGCCAGCGCGTCCAGCAGCTCGGTGGTCGTCTCGTCGGCGCTGGCGACGTGATCGAACCGGACGGTCACCGGCCGCTGGAGCGTGCCGGCCCAGGCCGCCACCAACTCCGCCGCGCCGTAGGCAAGGCAGGCGGTACGGCGGGCGGGGTGGAAGCGGATGGGCTCCTCCTCGGCGGCCGGCCGGGCCGCCGGATCGAGCCGGGGGGCGATCGCGCGCAGTTCGACCGCGTGCCGGGCCGCCAGGCGGGGCCGGTCGGCGGCGACCCGACCCAGAAAGACCGAGACCCCGGCGTACGGCCCGTGGTCGCGGTGGCAGTCGTAACGTTCCGGCCCGCCGGTCACCGCAGGGCCCACCGCCGCAGGGGCGGGCGCCCGGAAGCGCCCGCCGGACCGGCAGTTACCAGCACCACTCGATCCACAGCCGGCGTGCGCCCGACACCAGGCGGAGCGCAGAAGTGCGACGGATGGTCATTCTCCTCATAGGAACCTCCGATGTGATCCACCTCAGGACTGGCCCAGAGCGTAATCCCGGTCGATGCAAATAAGAAGGGTGCTCGCAATTCGCGCCGCAGGGCCGAGGTCTAGTAGCGGCGCCGCAGTCGGGCCTCGGCGCGGGGGTTGCGATTGGCGAGGTTCAGGTCGCCGCCGTAGTGCGCCAGAACCCGTGGGTTCATCACCCGGTACCACAGCGGCGGAACGAGAGCGAGCAACACCATCGAGGCGTAGCCTCCGGGCAGCCGCGGCGAGACGTCGAAGCTGCGCAGCGTCTGGTAGCGGCGCAGCGGGTTGGCGTGGTGGTCGCTGTGGCGTTGCAGCTGGAAGAGGAACACGTTGGTGACGACGCGGTCGCTGTTCCAGCTGTGCCGTGGGTCGACCTTCTCGAAGCGGCCGGTGGCCGTGCGTCGGCGGCACAGTCCGTAATGCTCGAGATAGTTGACCGCTTCCAGCAGCGAGAAGCCGACGATCGCCTGTAGGAGCAGGAAGGGCACGAGCCGCCACCCGAACACCGCGATCAGCAGGGCGAAGAGCACGACGGTCATGAGCCCGGCGTTGAGCAGGTTGTTGCGCAGCGTCCACGGACTCTTGCGCCGCAGCCGGAAGCGGCCGGTCTCCAGCCGCCACGCCGAGATGAGGCTGCCCCAGACCGTACGTGGCCAGAACGAGTAGAAGCTCTCCCCCAGCCTGGCGCTGGCCGGATCCTCCGGTGTGGCGACACGGACATGGTGTCCGCGGTTGTGCTCGACGTAGAAGTGGCCGTACCCGGTGGGCGCGAGCGCGATCTTCGACATCCACCGCTCGACCGTTTCGCGCTTGTGGCCGAGCTCGTGTGCGGTGTTGATGGCCAGTCCGTTGACGATTCCGATGGTGGCGACCAGGCCGGCGGCGCCGACGAGACCGAGGCCGCCACGCGTCCAGACCCATGCTCCGAGCAGCAGGGCGGCGTACTGCACCGGCAGGAACAGGAACGTGATCCAGCGGTAGTAACGGACCTCCTGCAACCGCCGGGCGACGTCGTCGGGCGGGTTCTCCCCGTCGTCACCGAGCAGCACGTCGATGACCGGGATGAGTCCGAAGACCACCGCCGGGGTGAGCCACCAGGCAGCGGGTCCCGCACCGGCCTGCCACAACGCGTACGCCAGGAACGGCAGCACCGGCACGAGAAGAGCCAGTGGCCACAGGTGCTTCTTGCCGTCATGCCAACCGGCGGCGACCGCTGGAGCATCG
>NZ_JAGPXV010000712.1:0-2800 GCF_018070405.1 Micromonospora sp. D75 | reverse complement strand
GAACCGGGCCGCGCGGACCGGCCTTGAGCGAGTGGTCGGTGTCGCGCAGCCGGGCGCCGTTGGCGGTGGTGAGGTACGCGCCCTGCTGCCCCTTGGCGATCTTCGGTACGCCGGTCTCGGCGCCGGTCGGGGTCCGGGTGTCCGGCGCGCCCTGCTCGGCCTTGGGCGGCAGCGGCCCGTGCGGCGTGGTCGGCTCCTCCAGCGGTGGTGGCGCGCTGCCGGGAGCGCCCGGCACGTCCGGAGTCAGCGCGTCGCCGACCTTCTCGACGGCGGCTTCGACGACACCCTTGACGATCTGGGCGGGCTTGCTGGATTCCATCAGGACCTGTCCTCCTACAGCTAAATGTCCAGGCCCCTTCGGCCGTACCCCAGCTGAGGGCGGGCAAACCGGAACAATCGCGGAATCACTGGTCAGGACCGGCGTGGCACCGTCACGCCGGTGAGCAGCCAGCGGCCGTTCAGGACGTCAGAGGATCCGCTTCATTGGCGCCGGCTCGTCGCCGCGACGCCGCCATTCGCGCGGGTAGCCCAGCGACACCTCCTCGAACCGCACCCCGTCGTAGTGGGTGGTGCGCGGGATGTGCAGGTGGCCGTAGACGGCGACGGCGGCGCGGTGCCGCACGTGCCAGTCGGCCGTCCGGTCGGTGCCGCACCACTGCGCGAACTCCGGGAACCAGAGCACCTCGGTGGGCTGGCGCACCAGCGGCCAGTGGCTGACCAGCACCGTCGGCAGCGCCGGGTCGGTGGCCTCCAGCCGCCTCCGGGTCGCCTCCAGCCGCGCCGCGCACCAGGACTCCCGATCCGGGTACGGGTCGGGGTGCAGCAGCATCTCGTCGGTGCACACCACACCGGCGTCGTACGCCACGCGCAGCGACTCCTCCTTGGTGGTGGTGCCGGGCGCGCGGAACGAGTAGTCGTAGAGCACGAACAGCGGCGCCACGGTGACCGGGCCGCCGTCGCCCCGCCACACCGCGTACTCGTCCTCCGGGGTCAGCACGCCCAGCTCGCGGCACATCGCGACCAGGGCGTCGTAGCGGGCCACCCCGCGCAACGTCACCGGGTCGTTCGGGTGGGTCCACAGCTCGTGGTTGCCCGGCGCCCACACCACTGTCGCGAACCGGTCGCGCAGCAGCCGCAGCGTCCGCTCGACGTCGGCGAAGACCTCGCCCACGTCGCCGGCCACGATCAGCCAGTCGTCCGCCGTCTCCGGTCGCAGGCCGTCCACCACCGCGCGGTTCTCCGCGTACGACACATGGAGGTCGCTGACCGCGTACAGCCCACCCGTCACCCGGCCGATCCTGCCAGCGGCGCTTCCGGATGACCAGGCTCGCCATGACCAGGCTCGCCGGCCGGGCTCTCGACCCTCGCGGTCACCTCGTCGAGCGCGCGCAGCACCTCGCGGGCGATCGCCGGCTCGGCCGCGGAGTGCCCGGCACCGGGCACGATCCGCAACGTCGCCTCCGGCCACCGGCGGGCCAGGTCGTACGCGGACACCGGCGGGCAGCACAGGTCGTACCGGCCGTTGACGATCACGGCGGGCAGGTGGCGGATCCGCTCCACGCCGTCGAGCAGCTGGCCCTCGGTGAGGAAGCCGCCGTGCACGGCGTAGTGCGACAGGATCCGGGCCACCGGCAGCGCGTGCTCGTCGGCGGTGAAGTGGGCGAGCAGCTCCGGGTCGGGGCACAGCGACGAGTTGACCGCCTCCCAGCGTCCCCAGGCCCGCGCCCAGACCCGGGCCTGCGCCTCGTCCGGGCCGTGCAGCCGCCCGTGGTACGCGGCCAGCACGTCGTCGCGCTCGCCCGGCGGGACCGGGGCGACGAACCGTTCCCACTCCTCGGGCTGGAGATGCCGCAGTCCGCCCTGGTAGAACCAGTCCCGCTCGGCGCGGCGCAGGAGCAGCACGCCGCGCAGGACCAGGCCGGTGACCCGCTGCGGGTGCGCCTGCGCGTACGCCAGGCCGAGCGTGGTGCCCCACGACCCGCCGAACACCAGCCACGAGCCGATGCCCAGCCGCCGCCGGATCGTCTCCAGGTCGTCCACCAGATGCCAGGTGGTGTTGGCGCGCACCTCGCCGTGCGGGGTGCTGCGGCCGGCCCCCCGCTGGTCGAACAGCACGGCCCGGTAGCGCTCCGGATCGAAGAACCGGCGCGCGGCCGGCACCAGCCCGCCGCCGGGCCCGCCGTGCAGGAACACCACGGGTACGCCGTCCGGCCGGCCCACCTCCTCCACGTACAGGACGTGGCCGTCACCGACCGGGATCCGGTGGGTGACGTACGGCTCGATCCGCCCGTCTTCAGCAGGCGACGTTGCCGCCGAGGTTGTCCAGCAGCGCGTCGGCGACCCAGCCGGAGACACCTGTGGTGACGTCCCGCAGGTACGTCCACGTGTAGGTGGTCTTGCCGCCAGCGGTGACCCGGTCGCCGCTGGCGAAGCAGTGGAAGTCGACGTTGTGGTTGAGCTGCCCGTACCCGAGCGAGGCGCAGGTGGTGTGCGGGCCGGTGCGGATGTTGACGTTCGTGGCGTTGAACAGCTGGCCGAACTTGCTGTCGACGTTGGAGTGCGAGTGGCTGCACCCGGCGCTCGCCGGTCCGGCCGTACCGGTCACCACGGCGCCCGCCGTGGCGACGGTCAGGACGACGGCGGCGCCGATGGAGGAGATCTTCCGCATACCCGTCAACCCCCGAATAAAGATCGAGATGCACCAGCAGATCGATCCAAATATTTGCATAGAGCAAGGTCGATGGGCAAGATGCGGCGCCACCGGCCCGGCCCGGACCGGTGGCGCCGATCGCTCAGGCGG
>NZ_JAGPXV010000711.1:0-2802 GCF_018070405.1 Micromonospora sp. D75 | reverse complement strand
GCCCGGCCGGGGTGGACATCACCGACACCCCACCGGCCAGCGCCAGGTCGCAGTCGCCCTGGCGCAGCGCCTGGACGGCCAGGTGCAGCGCCACCAGCGACGCCGAGCAGGCGGTGTCGACGGTGACAGCCGGCCCTTCCAGCCCCAGCGCGTACGCGACCCGGCCGGAGAGGACGCTGCCGGCGGTGCCGGTAAGCAGGTGCCCCTCGTCGGCGGTGACCTCGCCGTCGTCGGAGACGACACCGGGGGCGACCCGGTCGGCGTAGTCCTGCCCGTGGGTGCCGGCGAAGACGCCGGTGCGGCTGCCCCGCAGGGTGGCCGGGTCGATGCCACCGCGTTCCAGCGCCTCCCAGGAGGTCTCCAGCAGCAGCCGGTGCTGCGGATCCATGGCGAGGGCCTCGCGGGGGCTGATGCCGAAGAACTCGGCGTCGAAGTCGGCGATGCCGGTGAGGAACCCGCCGGAGCGCACGTACGTCCGGCCGGGCGTGCCGGGCACCGGGTCGTGGAGGTCGGCCAGCGGCCAGCCCCGGTCGTCGGGCAGGTCGCCGATGACGTCGTCGCCCGCGTCGAGCAGCCGCCACAGCTCCTCCGGGGAACCGATCCCGCCGGGGAAACGGCAGGCCATCGCGACGATGGCGACCGGCTCGTCCAGGGCGACGGTGCTCGCGTCGGCGACCTCGGTGGCGGCGGTGCCGAGCAGCCGGGCGTGCAGGTGCGCGGCGAGCAACTCGGGTGTGGGGTGGTTGAACACGGCGTGCGGGGCGAGCCGGACCCCGGTGACGGCGGTGAGCCGGTTGCTCAGCTCGACGGCCATCAGCGAGTCGAAGCCGAGGTCCTTGAACGGGCGGCGCGGCTCGACCTGCTCGGGGCCGGTGTGCCCGACCACTGTGGCGCACCGGGCGCGTACGAGGTCCAGCAGCAGTTCGGCGCGCTCGGGCTCGGCGAGTTCGGCCAGCCGGTCGGCGAAGCCCTTCGCGGCGGCGGGCGCGGAGGCGGCGTTGACCGCCCGGCGGGGCGGCGGGGGCAGCAGCGCCCGCAGCAGGGCGGGCACCTCGCCGGAGGTCCGTACGGCGGCCAGGTCGAGCCCGATCGGCACGAGCGCCGGCCGGTCCACGTGCAGGGCGGCGTCGAACAGCGCCAGCCCGGCGGCCGTGTCGAGGGGGCGGGTGCCGCCGCGGGCGAGCCGGGCCAGGTCGGCGGGGCTGAGCCGGCCGGCCATCCCGTCCTCGGCGGCCCACAGCCCCCAGGCCAGGGCGCTCGCCGGCCGGCCCTGGGCACGGCGGTGCGCGGCGAGCGCGTCGAGGAACGCGTTGCCGGCCGCGTAGTTGCCCTGGCCGGGGCTGCCGAAGGTGGCGGCGGCCGAGGAGAAGAGCACGAACGCGGCCAGGTCGAGGCCGGCGGTGAGCTCGTGCAGGTGCCAGGCGCCGTGCACCTTGGCGCGCAGGGTCCGGGCCCAGCGGGTCGGGTCGAGGTCGGTGAGCAGGGCGTCGTCGGTGGCCCCGGCGGCGTGCACGACGGCGACGAGCCGGTCGGCCAGCGGGGCGACGACCTCGGCGAGCGCCGCCCGGTCGGCGACGTCGGCCGCGACCACCCGCACCGTGACGCCGGCGTCGGTCAGCGCGGTCGTCCAGTCGCCGGCCCGGCCGCTGCGGCTGACCAGCACCAGTTCGGTGACGCCGTGCGCGGTGGCGAGGTGGGTGGCGACGTGCCGGCCGATCCCGCCGGTGCCGCCGGTGAGGAGCACGGTGCCGCCGGCCAGGGCCGCGAGCGGCGCGCCGGCCGGGGGCCGCTCGACGGGGCGGAGGCGGGGCAGCAGTGCGCGGCCGTCGCGGACGGCCACCTCGGGTTCGTCGTCGGCGGCGGCCAGCGCCGAACGGATGGCGGCGTCGTCGGTGGTGTCGAGGCTGAGCAGGAGGAAACGGTCGGGCTGCTCGGCCTGGGCGACGCGGAGCAGCCCGGCCACGGGGGCGTGCACCGGGTCGCCGTCGCGCACGGCGAGGGCCAGGCGGGTGGTCTCCGCGCGGGGGTCGGCCAGCCAGGTCTGGAGCACGTCGAGCACGGCGAGGCCGACGGCGTGCGCCCGGTCGGGCACCGGCCGGCCCGGCTCGCCGTCGCCGACCCGCAGCACCAGCAGCGGCGGCAGCGGCCCGTCCGGCGGCGTGCCGTCGGCGAGCGTCCAGGAGGGCGCCGGGGTCGCCGGGAACGCGGCGGGCAGCCAGTCGACGGCGTACAGCCCGGCGGGGGTGGCCGCCGGCGCCGGCGGGTCGGCGGACGGCAGGTCAACCGGCCGCAGCACCACCCGGTCGGCGTCGAGCACGGGCCCGCCCGCGTCGTCGACGGCGCTCAGCGTCACCGCGTCCGCCCCGGCGGGGGCCAGGCAGACGCGCAGCGCGTGCGCCCCGACGGCGTGGCGGCGCACGCCCGCCCACTCGGTGGGCAGCAGCCGGGCGGTGGGCCCGGCGTCGGCGACCGACGCGAAGCCGGCGAGCGGGAGCAGGCGCAGGGCCGCGTCCAGCACCAGCGGGTGCACGCCGTACCGCTCGGCGTCCGGGTCGCGGGCGTCGTCGGGCAGGCGTACGTCGACGTAGAGCCGGTCGGCGGCGACCCACGCGGCACGGGCCAGTTCCCCGGCCGGCGCGCGGTGCGGCGGGGCGCTCAGGTCCACCGGCCGGGCCCCGGCAGGTGGCCAGGCGGGGGCGAGGGCGCCCCGGCCGCTCTCCGGGTCGACGGGTGCGAGCACGGCCTCGGCGACCTCCCGCCAGGGCAGCCCCTCGCCGGCCCGGACGTGACAGTGCGCCACCC
>NZ_JAGPXV010000710.1:0-2803 GCF_018070405.1 Micromonospora sp. D75 | reverse complement strand
TTACGGGAGCTCGTCGGGGGTTCGGGTCAGGACGAAGGTGGCTATGTCCAGGGCTACCGGGGTGCCTGATTCGTCGCGGATCACCGTCAGGATCTCGCCGTCCTGGGAGCCTGCGCGGCCCCGCCACCGGTCCAGGCCCTCGCGGGTGAAGCGCAGCAGCGGTCTGCCGACCTGGCCGCCGACCAGGTCACCGGCGGCGTCGACGCGGAACTCGTACTCGCCGCCCATCCACCACCAGCGCCCGGTCAGCGCGGCCACGTCGGCGGCGGGCGGGCCGGCCGGGCGCCAGGGGGCGGGCGCGGCCGGTTCGGCGTCCAGCACCAGCGTGAGCGCCTCCCGGCCGAGCGCGCCGATGTGGTGGCCGCGCAGCCCGTACGAGTTGGCGAAGTTGACCACGGCGGTTCGGGTGGGCCGGTGCACGGCCAGGCCGGCGACGTACCCGGGCATGGATCCGCCGTGCCCGACGTACACCCGGTCGCCGACCCGGTAGAGCTCGATGCCGAGGCCGTGCCCGCCGGTCCACGAGTCGAGGTCGTTGATGACCATGGGGGCGCACGTCTCGGTGAGCGTGGCGGGGGAGAGCAGCGCCGGGTCCGGGTCGGCCAGGAACGTGGCCCAGCGGCCCAGGTCCTCGACCGTGGACCAGAGCTGGCCGGCCGGCGCCATCGCCGCGGTGTCGGTGCGCGGCTCCTCCCGCAGCGTCTCGTGCCAGGGGTGGACGACGTAGCCGCGGGCGTACGGCTCGGTGGGGTGGTACGTGGTGCGGCGCATGCCCAGCGGGGCCAGCAGCCGCTCGGTCAGCAGCTCCGCCCAGGGCGTGCCGGTGATCCGTTCCAGCGCGGCGCCGAGCAGCCCGTACGCCAGGTTCGAGTAGTGGTAGACGAAGTGCGGCGGGTAGGCGATCTTGTCCGGGGTCAGCCCGGCGAGCAGGGTGTCCAGGTCCGTGCCCCCGACCCGCTCCCACCAGTCGCCGTCCGGCTCGCGTTGCAGCCCGCTGACGTGGCCGAGGAGCTGGCGCACCGTCACCGAGCCGACCGGGGTGCCGGGCAGGTGGGCGTCCAGCGGGTCGTCCAGTGACAGCCGGCCGGCGTCGCGCTGCTGCATCACCAGCACCGCGGTCATCGTCTTGGTGATCGAGCCGATCCGGTACTGCAGGTCGGCGTCGGGGCGGGGCGTCTCACCGGCGACGGCGAGGTGCGCCAGCCGGCCGTCGCGGACCACGCCGAGAGCGAGCGAGGGGCCCCGCCCCTCGGCCTGGGCCCGGGCGACCAGCAGGTCCACCTGACGCGCGGTCTCGGGCAGCAGGGGCATCTCGTCCTCCTCGTCGGCGGTGGGCGCGGTACGCCGAGCCGAGCCTAGCGATCATGACAGTTCGATGACACGTGCGTTGACGTGTCAGGATTGTTCTCGTGGACGCCGTGTTCTGGATCGTTCTGGGTGTGGTATTGGCGGTCGCCGAGATCTTCACGACGACGCTCTTCCTGATCATGTTCGGGGTCGGGGCGTTCGCCGCGGCCGGCGCCGCGGCGCTCGGTGCGCCGGTGGCGCTGCAGGCGGTGATCTTCGCGGTGGTGTCGGCGTTGTCGGTGGCGGTGGTCCGTCCGGTGGTCCGGCGGCACGCGCGGCCGGCGATCGAGACCGGGGAGCAGCCGTTCGGGGTGGAGGCGCTGGAGGGGGCCACCGCTGTGGTCCTGGAGCCGGTCGACTCCGAGCGCGGGATGATCAAGATCGATGGTGAGCTGTGGACGGCCCGCTCGTACGACGCGACGCGCTCGTACGCCGAGGGTGAGCGGGTGCAGGTGATCAAGGTTCGGGGCGCTACCGCCCTGGTATGGCAGGACGACATTTCCACCCCGGGCGAGCTGCCCGAAGCGAAAAGGTGAACGGTATGGAGTTTCTGGCGATCCTGATGATCGCGGTGGCGTTGATCGGTGTGGTGACGCTGTTCAAGGCGGTGCGGATCGTGCCGCAGCAGCGGCAGGACGTGGTGGAGCGGCTGGGCCGGTACAAGCGCACGCTGAACCCGGGCCTGAACCTGCTGGTGCCGTTCGTCGACGCGGTGCGCACCAAGGTCGACATGCGCGAGCAGGTGGTCAGCTTCCCGCCCCAGCCGGTGATCACCTCCGACAACCTGGTCGTCTCGATCGACACGGTGCTCTACTTCAAGGTCGTCGACTCGGTTCGCGCCACCTACGAGATCTCCAACTTCCTCCAGGCCATCGAGCAGCTCACCGTCACCACGCTGCGTAACGTGATCGGCTCGCTGGACCTGGAGCGCGCGCTGACCAGTCGCGAGGAGATCAACCGGCACCTGTCCGGCGTGCTGGACGAGACCACCGGCCGCTGGGGCATCAAGGTGACCCGGGTCGAGATCAAGGCGATCGAGCCGCCGCCGAGCATCCGCGACTCGATGGAGAAGCAGATGCGCGCCGAGCGGGACCGCCGCGCCGCGATCCTCAACGCCGAGGGCCACAAGCAGTCGCAGATCCTCACCGCCGAGGGTGAGAAGCAGGCCGCGGTGCTGCGCGCCGACGGTGACCGGCAGGCCCGGATCCTCCAGGCGGAGGGCCAGGCCAAGGCGATCCGTACCGTCTTCGACGCGATCCACACCGCCAACCCGAGCCAGAAGGTGCTGGCCTACCAGTACCTCCAGGCGCTGCCGCAGATCGCCAACGGCACTGCCAACAAGGTCTGGATCGTCCCGACCGAGCTGACCAAGGCCCTGGAGGGCATGGGCGGCGCGCTGGGCGGGCTGGCCAACATGGCCGGCGACGTGCCGTCGCCGGAGGCCGCCCGCAGCGCC
>NZ_JAGPXV010000071.1:0-14984 GCF_018070405.1 Micromonospora sp. D75 | reverse complement strand
CCGGCAGGACCATCCGCACGTGGGCCTTCTCCGGCACCTGGCACCAGTACGCGGCCCGCGCGGCGGCCAGCTTCACGGTCGGGTAGATGGCCGAGTTGGCCCGCTCCAGGGACGCCTGCACGTTCGGGTCGTCGGCGGCGCCCGGGTCGAGCCAGAAGTCGAACCCGTCGTGCATGGTGATCTCCAGCGGGCCGTCCACCAGGATGTCCTGGAGGCGGGGGCCGGGCCCGGGCAGCGGCGGCACGCTCACCTGGCCGCCCGGCTCGGTGCGCAGCGCGGAGATCAGCGCGTCGGCCAGGTCCCGGGAGACGTCGCCGGACTGCTGGTGCCGCTGCAGACCGACGAAGACGCGCCCGTCCGGCTTGGTCATCGCCGGGGCGGCCATCGGCAGCACGGTGGCCAGCGTGACCGGGCGGTCGCCGTACTCCTCGATCAGTTCCGGGGTGAGCCGCAGCGGCGCGGACGCGGCCGGGACCAGCTCACGCAGGGCGATCCACTCCGGCTCGTCGACCAGGCCCTCGAACGGCCGGGGCACGAAGACGTCGCGCACCTTCTCCCGCTTGGGGGTGCTCTCGCCGACCCGCTGGTTCTTCCGACGCTTGCTCATGGCGAGACAGCCTAGATGCCGGGCCGCGCGGGTGGGGGCAGGACCCGCCTGCCCGTGCGTTCAGCCGGCCGCGACCAGGCCCGGCCGGTGCGCCGGGGCCGGATCGAACCGTGCCCAGACGCTCTGGCCCAGGCCGTCGCGCTCCACGCCCCAGCCGCTGGCGAGCCCGGCGACGATGTGCAGCCCGCGCCCGTCGGCGGCGTCCGGCGAGGCGGCCCGCATGCACGGGCCGGCGCCGGAACCACCGTCGGTGACCCGGAGCTGGATGCTCGGCCCCTCCTCGGTGACCCGCAGCCGCCAGGCCACCCGGACCACGCCGCCGGGCAGCGCGTCGGCGTGCCGGACCGCGTTGCCGACCAGTTCGGCGAGGACCGCGACCAGGTCGGCCAGCAGAATCGGGGGTACGACGCCGGTCAGCTCGTCGGCGAGCCGGTGCCGGGCCAGACGCGCGCCGGTCGGGTCGTGGGGCACCACCACACACCACGACCGTTCGGGCGGACCAGTCGACACGTCGTTCCTTCCCCGTCTGCGAGCGCCGGGTCAACCCCGCGGCAGCCGCACCTCTGCGACCGTACCGCCACCGGCTCTGGGCCGGAGGGATACCCATCCATTCTGCTGTTCAACGATCTGGCGGACGAGATAGAGACCGAGTCCCGCGCCCGGATACCGCCGGCGGTCACCGGACTCGCCCTGCCAGAACCGGTCGAAGGCCCGCTCCACGTGTTCCGGGCGGATGCCGATGCCCCGGTCGGCCACCCGGAACGAGACGGTCCGCTCGTTCGCCTCGGCGGTGACCTCGATCGGGGTGTCCGGCAGTGAGTACTTCCCGGCGTTCGTGCCCAGCTCGGTGAGCACTGTGGCGAGGCTGTGCCGGTCGCCGAGCGCCTTGGGCAGGTCGGCCGGCAGGTCGAGCACGACCCGGTGCCGGATGTCGGCCGGCAGGTCCGTCGCCGCCGCGCGCAGCGCGTCGACCAGGTCGAACGGCGCGGCCGGTTCCCCGCCGGGACGGTTCTCGGTGGCGGCGGTCAGCAGCCTGTCGACCAGGCGGGCCAGCTCGTTCGCGCGCTGGCCGATGATCCGCGCGGCCTGCCGGCGGTCGTCGTCGCTCAGCGAGTCCCAGTGGTCGGTGAGGGTGTCCGCGTACCCCTTGATCACGGTGACCGGGGTCCGCAGCTCGTGGCTGGTCACCGCCACGAAGAGATCGCGGTCGTGGTCGCGCCGCTGCTGGTCGGTGACGTCGCGGAAGGTGACCACGCGCAGCGCGTTCGGGCCGGGCAGCTCGCCGGAGGTGATCCGCAGCCAGCGCCCGTCCGGCATCCGGTGGTCGAGCACCTGGCCCGGCGGCGGCAGCGGGAACGGCAGCGGGCGGCTCAGCGCCTCCTCCGCCGGACGGCCGGTCACCTGGACCGCCGCCGGGTTCCAGAGCCGGATCCGCCCGTCGCGGTCCACCACGGCCAGCCCGTCGGCGAGCGCCGCCACCACCGGGCCGTCCCCGTGCACCGGCAGGCCGGTCTGGTCGCCGTACATGTGCGCGACGCACGCGGCCACGTAGCCGATCACGGCGCGTTGCGCGGCATCCGGCGGCTCGCCCAGCGGGTAGAGCGCGTGCAGGCTGCCGACGGTGAGACCGCCGATCTCGGCACGCGCCACGATCATCCGGCTGAGCCCCCGGCCGGCCACCTCGTCGGCGAGCGCGCCCGGGATCGCGTCGACCCGGACCTCCCGCACCGGCGGCCCGGCGAGCAGGCAGACGGTGGCCGGGTCGGTGGCGGGCAGCGGTCGGCCGAGCACGAACTCGGCGCGGCCGGTCGCCGCGATCACCCGTCCGCCGGCCGGGGTGAACTCCACGAAGACCAGACCGGCCGCGCCCACCGCCGGTCCGACCTCGTGGAGCAGGCGGTTGAGCACTGCGGGACCGGACTCGCCCGCGTTGATCATGTTGATCACAGTCGTGTGGCCGGCGATGAGGGCGGGGTAGTCGGTTCGCTCCGGCATGTCCCGAGTGTGCCGCGCGGCAGCCCTCCCGGACACCCCCGGCCGGTCGACCGTGGCCGATACCGATCGACCGGACTCACCGGCCCAACCGGGCCAGCGCACGGGCCGGCCGGTCCGTGATCACCCCGTCCACGCCGGCTTCCAGCACGAGTTCCAGATCCTCCGGCTCGTTGACGGTCCACACGTACACCGAGTGGCCGGCCGCGCGCAGCGAGGGAACCAGGCGCGGGCGGGCCCGGACCAGGTCCACGCCAGGACCGGCGATCCGGGCGCCGAACGGCAGCCGGCCCAGCGGCAGCAGCCGCGGCAGCACCTCCAGCAGCAGCACCGTGGGCAGCGCCGGGGCGAGTTCCCGCATCCGGCGTACGGCCAGCGGCGAGAACGACATCACAGTCACCTGGACCCGGTGGCCCGGGCGGGGCTCGTCCAGCCCGTACCGGCGCAGCAGCGTGACCAGGCGGCGCTCGACCTCGCCCCGGTAACGCGACGGGTGCTTGGTCTCGATCAGCAGCCGGACCGGCCGCCCGGCGTCGAGCACCGCGTCGAGCAGCCGCTCCAGCGTGAGCAGCCGGGTGTGCGACTCGTCCAGCGGCTCGTCGTCCTCGGCGAGCGTCGCGGCCCGGTGCCAGGAGCCGAAGTCGAGCGCGTCCAGTTCGGCGAGCGTACGCGCGCTGACCAGCCCGTGCCCGTTGCTGGTGCGGTCCAGCCGGCGGTCGTGCACGCAGACCAGGTGCCCGTCACGGGTCAGCCGGACGTCGCACTCCAGCCCGTCCGCGCCCTCCTCGATGGCACGGAGGTAGGCCGCGAGCGTGTGCTCCGGCAGGTCGTACGAGGCGCCGCGGTGGGCGAAGACCAGGGGGACGGTCATGACCGCCTCAGGCGACCCGGCCCGGCTGCCCGTCGTCGGTGACCACCGGGCGGCCGGCGGCGGCCCAGTCGCCCATCCCGCCCTCGACGTTGCGCACCTGGTCCCAGCCGTTACGCAGCAGATAGCCGACGACCTGGGCGGAGCGGCCGCCGGAGCGGCAGATCACCGCCACGTCGCGGTCCTGCGGGATCTCGGCCAGCCGGGCGGGCAGCTCGGTCATCGGCAGGTGACGGGCGGCCGGCGCGTGGCCGGCGGCCCACTCGTCGTCCTCGCGGACGTCGAGCAGGTAGACGTCGTCGGGCACGGCCGACGCGGGGACGCTTGGTAGTGAGGCTCCGAACACGGTCACCAAGCCTAGCCGCCCGGACCGCTCACAGCCGGTTGACCCAGCGCGGATTCGCGCCGGCCCACTGCGGCATCCGGGTGTCGCGCAGCGCGGTGAACAGACCGCCGCCGCCGTTGTCCAGCACCACGTACGAGACGCCGTCGATGGTCTGCGGGTACGAGGGCACCTGGACGCCGCGCAGGGCGTCCGCCGGTAGCCCGCGCAACGCGAACAGCAGCTCGTCCAGGGGTACGCCGTTGGTGTCCACGGTCAGCGCTCCGCCGGCCGCGCGCAGCACCCGGTCGAGCTTCACCGGATCGGTGCGCAGGTGGGTCTCGCCCGCCCGGTCGAGCACCGCCCGGAGCATCTGCTGCTGGTGGCGCTGCCTGTCGTAGTCGCCGCCGGGCAGGTCGTAGCGCTGGCGGACGTAGTCGAGCGTCCGGGCGCCGTCCATCTGCTGGCAGCCGGCGTCGAACTGGTGCTTCGTGTGGATCGAGCGCACCGGCGTGTCCACGCACATCCGGATGCCGCCGAGTTCGTCGATCACCTGTTTGAAACCGGAGAAGTCGACGAGCGCGGCGCCGTCGAAGCGGATGCCGGTGAGCCGGGTCAGCGTGGTGCTGAGCAGCCGTGCGCCGCCCTCGCCCCCGCCGCCGTGCTCGTACGCGGCGTTGACCTTGTCCTGGCCGCCGGGGAAGCCGGGCGCCGCCGGGAGCGCCACCAGCAGGTCGCGCGGCACGGAGATCAGGTACGCCTGCCGCATGCCGGCCGGCACGTGCACGATCAGGATGCTGTCGGAGCGCTGGTCCTCGGGGTTCGCGCCGGGCCGGTGGTCCGAGCCGATCAGGAGGTAGTTGAGCGCGCCGTCCAGGTCTGTCCGCTTGTTCCGGGCGGCCGGGTCGAGCAGTTGCTCCTTGGCCACAGTGCGGTCGTAGCGGTGGCTGAGCCAGTTCAGCCCGGCCACGCCGAGCGCGGCGAGCAGGACCAGGACGAGTCCGGTGCCGAGCAGGAACCGGGCCCAGCGGGCGGGTGCGCCCCGCCCGCGTCGGTTCCGTGCTGGCCTGGACGTGACGATCCCCCCGTAGCCGCGACATGAGACCCGCTCACGTCAGGCTACGGGGGGATCGGCCGACCGATGGCGCTTTCGCGCAGGTCAGCAGGTCATTTACGGGTGGAGAGGACGTCCGGGTTGCTCACCACGAAGTCGGCCAGCTTGTCGTTCTTGACCGCCTGGAACATGTCCATGGTCGTCTCGTTGAACGTCTCCCGGCCGTTGCTGTTGCCGGCGAACGTGCCGCCGTTGGTCCGCAGGGTGACCAGGTCGTTCCCGTTGAGGTTCTTGAGCGTGAAGATGAAGTCCGCGATCGGCACGCCGCCGGTGTCCAGGACGAACGCCTTGCCGGCGGCCTTCATCAGCGAGTTCAGCTTGATCGGGTTGGTCAGCATGCCACCCTCGGTGGCCTTCTTGGCCATCGCCTTGATCAGCTGCTGCTGGTTCTGCTGCCGGTCGTAGTCGCTGTTCGGCAGGCCGTAGCGCTGGCGGGAGTAGTCGAGCGCCTCCCAGCCCTGCATCTCCCGGCAGCCCTTCTTGTGCACCACTGCCTTGTACGGCTTGCCGGTCTTCTTCGCGTCGGCGTTCCACATCGGCTTGCCGTCGACGTACGACATGTGGTGCGACTTGACCTCGTGGCTCACGCAGATGCGTACCGAGCCGAGCGCGTCGATCACGCTCTTGAAGCCGCCGAAGTTGATGATCGCGGCGCCGTCGAAGCCGATCCCGGTCATCGACTTGATCGTCTTGGCCATCAGCTGGGCGCCGCCCTCCCAGCCGCCGCCGTTCTGGGCGCCGTGGAAGAAGGCCGCATTGATCTTGTCGGTGCCGCCCTTGTAGCCGCTCTTCTCGAACGCGGGGATACGCGCCTCGGTGTCCCGGGGGATCGAGATCAGGTACGCCTGGTCGTGGCTGGCCGGGATGTGCAGGATGATGATCGTGTCCGACCGGACGTCGTCGGCGGCCCAGCGCTCGCGGGCGTCCACCCCGAGCAGCAGCATGTCGATCGGGCCCTCGAGGCTGTTGCCGCCTTCGGCCTCGCTCTTGCCCGCGCCGCCGAGCAGGTTGCGCTGGGCGATGTTGTCGGTGGCCTGGCCGATGACCGCCTTGCTGCCGACGATGGCGACGCCACTGGTCACCATCAGCACGGCGCCGAGCACCAGCGTGAGCTTCGCCCAGAGCGGGTCCTTGCGCTTGGTGCGCTTCTTCTTGCCACCACCGGGACCGCGACCGCCGGAACCGGGCTGTGTGGGGATGACCGGAGGGACCCGCCCGGATGATCCGGGTGCCGGTGACTGCGGGCGACGGCTGGTCTGGACCGACATGCGTGCTCCAGCTCGGTGATCGGGGGCGGGACCACTTTACGTATCTGTTCCCGTTCTCGCGACCTCGTAGGGCGGCAATTCCCATCAATACCGGCCCACATCTTCGGGTTGTGGCCGAACGGGCAGGGGTAAGGAGCCGGTCGGCGGTTGGCCTCCGTGGTGGCGAGGCCCTAGCGCTCGTTACCGGTCATGCCGTGCCGGCGTCAGCCGCCCGCGTTGTCGCCCGAACCCTTCTGGTTGGCCTGCATCCACTCGGCCATCCGGTCCGCGGCGATCGCCTTGTACATCGCCAGCGCCTTCTCCCGGTCGGAGACCACCACCGACTGGCCGTCGATGGTCTGGCCACCCAGGTGCGGGCTGGTGACGAACGTCAGGTTCTCGCCCCGCAGGCTGCGGAACTGCACTGCCATGTCGGTCAACGAAAATCCCTGGTCGACCGTGACGGCGGCGGTCACCGCCTTGAGGAAGTCGTTCAGCTTCTTCGGGTTCGTGAGCGTCCCGGTGCTCGCCGCCTTGTCCATCAGCGCCTTCAGGAACTCCTGCTGGTGCCGCATCCGGGCGAAGTCGCCGTCCGGGAACTGCTTGCGCTGCCGGACCCAGTCCAGCGCCTCGGCGCCGTTCATGTGGTTCACGCCCTTGGTGAACGTCCGGTACGGCTTGTGGATCGACGTGATGGTCCGCTCCACCTTCAGGTCGACCCCGCCCAGGGCGTCGGTGACCTCCTTGAAGCCGCCGAAGTCGATGGCCATCACGTGGTCGATCCGTACGTCGGTGAAGCACTCCACGGTCTTCACCGCGAGCGGCAGGCCGCCGAACGCGAACGCCGCGTTGATCTTGTTGCGGGAGCCGGAGTCGCAGGACGCGCCCGCGCTCTCCGGGATCGGCACGTACAGGTCACGCGGCACCGAGACCAGGTAGGCGCGCTTGTGGTCGGCCGGGATGTGCATGACGATCAGGGTGTCCGCGCGCCACTTGCCGGAGCCGTCGACCGGAGCGTCCGGATCCCGCGAGTCGCTGCCCACGAGCAGGATGTTGAACGCGCCGTCGACCTGCTTGGCCGGGCGCCCGCCGGTGATCCCGGCGAACGGGTCCGTGCGGGCCAGGTCGTCGTCGAGGTTGCGGGCGTAGAACCAGGCGCCGAGGCCGCCGAGCAGCGCCAGCACCAGCACCGCGACGCCGGCCACCAGGCCGATGCGTCCCCAGCGCGGTCGCGGGCCGCGCCGGCCCGGGCCGCCCGGACCGCCGTCGCCCGGGCCGCCGGGTCCGGTCGGCCCCACCGGACCGCCGGTACGCCCCGAGCGGGGCGCCTCGTCGCGCGGGGGATACCAGCGGGCATCCGAGGTGCGGGCGCGCCCGGTGGCGCCCCGGCCGGAGCCGGGAACCGAAGCGCGGCCCGCGTCCCGGTTCAGGGGGTGCGGGAAGGGAGCGCCGGCAGACGAGGTCGCTGACATGTAACCGAGGGTAGGTCGGCCGGGCCACCGACGCCCTCGGACGCGCGCCGATGTCAGCCGCGTCCCGGGCGGTTCAGTACCCGAGCCGCCCGCGGAAGTACTCGATCGTGCGCCGGAGTCCGTCTTCGGGAGTGACGCTCGGCTCATATCCGAGCAGTTCGCGGGCGAGGGTCAGGTCCGGTCGGCGCATCTCCGGGTCATCGGAGGCGCGAGTGATGTAGCTCACCTCGGACGTGCTTCCGGTGAGTGACACGATCGTCTCGGCCAGTTGCCGCATCGACATCTCGTGCTCGGTGCCGCAGTTGATCGGACCGGTCTGCGTCGAGTCGAGCAGCAGCAGGATGCCGCGCACCAGGTCGTCGACGTAGCAGATCGAGCGGGTCTGGTTGCCGGTGCCGTGCACGGTGATCGGCTCGCCGCGCAGCGCCTGGGAGATGAACGTCGGGATGGCCCGGCCGTCGTCCGGACGCATCCGCGGGCCGTACGTGTTGAAGATCCGCACGATCGCGGTGTCGGTGCCCCGGCTGCGGTGGTAGGCCATGGTGGCCGCCTCGGAGAAGCGCTTCGCCTCGTCGTAGACGCTCCGGATGCCGATCGGGTTGACGTTGCCCCAGTACGTCTCCCGCTGCGGGTGCTCCTTCGGGTCGCCGTACGCCTCGGAGGTGGAGGCCATCAGGAACCGCGCGCCGTCGTCGGTGGCCCGCTCCAGCAGCGCCAGCGTCGCCACCGAGCCCACCCGGAGGATCTCCACCGGCAGCTTCTCGAAGTCGGTGGGACTGGCCGGGGACGCCATGTGCAGGATCGCGTCGAACCGCTCGGTCATCGCCGGGTGGTGCGGCAGGCCGTCGGAGATGTCCGCCTCGACCAGCGTGAAGGTCGGCTTGTCCAGCAGGTGGGCCACGTTCTCCTTGGACCCGGTGACGAAGTTGTCCAGCACCACTACCGTGCAGCCGCGCTCGACGAGCCGGTCGACCAGGTGGGACGGGACGAAACCGGCGCCGCCGGTGACCAGGATGCGGTGTCCGCTACCGAAGCGGGGAGCGACCTTCATGGCGGTCAGCCTATACACGCGAGGCGGGGCCCCCGCGTACGGCAGGGGCCCCGCTCGACGTGCCGATCAGTGCGCGCCGGCTCCGGTGAGCGAGCGCACCTCCAGCTCCGCGTACTTCTCCTCGTCGCTCTCCTTGGACAGGATCGTGCCGAGCCAGCCGCACAGGAAGCCGAACGGGATCGAGATGATGCCCGGGTTCGACAGCGGGAACCAGTGCCAGTCGTGGTCGGGGAACATCGCCGTCGGCGCGCCGGAGACGACCGGCGAGAAGAAGACGAGCAGCACGGCGGAGAGCAGGCCGCCGTAGATCGCCCAGACCGCGCCCGAGGTGTTGAACCGCTTCCAGAACAGGCTGTAGAGGATCGCCGGCAGGTTGCCCGAGGCGGCCACCGCGAACGCCAGCGCGACCAGGAACGCCACGTTCAGGTTCTGCGCGAAGATGGACAGGACGATCGAGACCGCGCCGATCACCAGCGCGGAGATCCGGGCGACGTTCACCTCCTGCCGCTCCGACGCCTCACCCTTCTTCACCACGTTGGCGTAGAAGTCGTGCGCCAGGCTGGACGACGACGCCAACGTCAACCCGGCGACCACGGCGAGGATCGTGGCGAACGCGACCGCCGCGATGATCGCCAGCAGTGTCGCCCCGCCCAGGTTCCCGCCGAGGAAGTCCACGCCGAGCGCCTCGGCCAGCTGTGGCGCGGCCGTGTTGCCGGCCTTGTCCTGCTCGGTGATCGCCTGCCCGCCGACGATCGCCGCCGCGCCGAAGCCGAGGGCCAGGGTGAGCAGGTAGAACGCACCGATGATGCCGATCGCCCAGAGCACGCTCTTGCGGGCCGCCCGCGCGGTCGGCACGGTGTAGAAGCGGATCAGGATGTGCGGCAGGCCGGCCGTGCCGAGGACCAGCGCGATGCCCAGCGAGAGCAGGTCCATCTTGCTGTAGAACGTCTTCAGCGCGTCGCCGGGTGTCTCCACGCCGTAGCGCAGCCCGGGTTCGAGGAACGCCGCTCCCTTGCCCGAGGCGCTGGCCGCGTCGCCGAGCAGCGAGGACAGGTTGAACTTGTACTTGGCGAGCACCAGCAGCGTCATCACCAGCGCGCCGCCCATGAGCAGGAACGCCTTGACGATCTGCACGTACGTCGTGCCCTTCATGCCGCCGACCGTCACGTAGATGATCATCAGGGCGCCGACCATGATGATCGTGGCGACCTTGGCGGTGTCGGCGTCCATGCCGAGGAAGGTGGTGCCCGGCTTGATGCCGAGCAGCAGCGCGACGAGCGCGCCGGCGCCGACCATCTGGGCCAGCAGGTAGAAGATCGACACGGTGATGGTGGAGACCGCCGCCGCGGTCCGGACCGGCCGCTGCTGCATCCGGAACGCCAGCACGTCCGCCATCGTGTACCGGCCGGAGTTGCGCAGCAGTTCCGCCACCAGCAGCAACGCCACCAGCCAGGCGACCAGGAAGCCGATCGAGTAGAGGAAGCCGTCGTAGCCGTAGAGCGCGATGATGCCGGCGATGCCCAGGAAGGACGCCGCCGACATGTAGTCGCCGCCGATCGCCATGCCGTTCTGGAAACCGGAGAACGACCGGCCGCCGGCGTAGAAGTCGGTGGCGGTCTTGGTCTGCCGGCTGGCCCAGACGGTGATCGCCAGCGTGATCGCCACGAAGACCAGGAACAGCGTGATGGTGAGGTTCCGGGCGGTGGTGCTGCCCGCCTCAGCCGCGAGGACCGTGTTCATGGGTCACCTCCCCGATCTCGTCGCGGATCCGGTCGGCGACCGGGTCGATCCGGCGGTTGGCGAACCGGGAGTAGAGCCAGGCGATGACGAACGTGGAGACGAACTGGAGCAGGCCGAAGACCAGGGCGACGTTGATGTTGCCGATCAGCTTCGTGCCCATGAATCCCCGCGCGTACGCGGAGAGGATGACGTAGAGCGCGTACCACAGGAAGAACGCGACGGTCATCGGGAAGATGAAGCCGCGCAGCGCGCGCCGCAACCCGGCGAACTCGTCGGACCGCTGGACGGCGAGGTACCGTTCCGCCGCCGACTCGGCGGGCGCGGACGCGGGTGTGTCCGTGGACATCTGTGGATCACCACCTTCGCAGGCGTGGGGGAGTTTCGCGCACGGTAGAGAGCGCGCTCCCCGCCCGGGAAGGCTCCGCCGCCCGGCGGCGAACGGCTGCGCCGAACGGCGCCCCGGCTGCGCCGAGTGACCCACGTCACTCCGCTAACCGGTCACCCCGACCGCCGGGTGGGTCAGTCGGTCAGCTCGCGGTAGCGGCCGCGGTAGTGCAGCAGGGGGAGGGTGTCCTCGGGGAGGTCGACCGACTCGATGGTCGCCTCGACCAGCAGGCCCCAGCCGTACTCCCGGGCGGTGTCGAGCCGGCACCCCGCCCACCCGCCGGCGTCCGCCGGCACCGGCCCGTACGGCGTCTCGGTCCAGGCGTCCAGCGCGAACAGGCCGCCGGGCGACGGGAACAGGCCGGCGAAGCGGTCGGCGAGCTGCCGGTGCTGCGGGCCCAGCGGGACCACCGCGAACCGCCCCGCCTCCTCGATGGCCGCCCACAGGTCCGACTCCGCGTCGACCAGGCCGAGTAGCCGGTCCGGCTCGCCCTCGGCGACCAGCGTGGACGAGACGGTCAGCCCGGCCGGGCCGGGTGCGGTCCAGAGCGTCACCGGGGCCGCCAGCCGGCCGCGCAGCCGGCGTGCCGGCGAGCGTTGCCCGGCCGGCGCCGCGAACGGGTCGGTGGAATGGATCTGCGCGCCCGGCTCTGGATTCACGTGAAACATTGTGCCGCCCGCTGCCGGGCGGGGTTCGACGCAACGCCATACCCTGCCGGGCATGAGTCTCATCCCCCCGCAGCAACTCGCCCAGGAACGGGTCGTCGCCGCCGACGCCGTCCTCGGCGGTCAGGTCGACCTGCGTGCCTATCCACACCGGCACCTGCTGGTCCGGGCGAACAACACCTGGGGCCGCCGGGCGTTCCAGCCGCTGATGGAAGCGGTCGAGCACCTGTCCAACTACGGCTGGGAGCTGGTCACCATGACGAGCGTCGGCGACGGCCACCACGTTTACGCGGCGATGCGCCGCACCGCGTAACCGGGATCAGCCGTCGGCGAGCAGGCGGCGGGCGGCGGCCAGCACCTCCGGGTCCGCGCATCCGGCCGCGTACCCGGCGATCCGGCGGCGGATGTCGCGCCCGAGCAGCCACACCCCGATCCGCTCGGCCACCGGGCGCAGGAACGCCGGGCGGCAGCGGAAGTTGTATCGCCAGGTCGCGATCGTGGTGCCGGCCTCGGGGCCGGGCGCGAAGCGCCAGCCGCCGCCGAACCGCTCGAAGAACCACGGCCCGCGCACCATCTTCATGCCGACGTTCGTCGGCGGTGACCAGGAGACGTACTCGCTGACCATGACCAGGCCGTGCCGGGAGCGGGTGTACGTGCGCACGCCCCGGCCGGGCGCCGTCGCGCCGTCGACGAAGTGCTGCTCACGGACGAACGGATCCCAGCGGTAGCGGACCGGCGCGACCGTCTGGGAGACCGCGAACGCCAGCTCCGGCGGGATCGGGACCGTGGTGACCGCCTCGACGACCGGCATCAGCGCCTCGGCGTGACGGTGGCCAGCAGCTCCGGCTGCCGGCGGTCCAGTGTGTCCCCCGCGAGGTACGCGCCGAGCAGCGCCGCGCCCACCCCGTACGCCAGTCCGATCGGCAGCGCCAGCCACAGCCACACGTCGCCGAGCAGCGCGGCGGCCACCACGAACGGCACCGCCACCACCGCGGAGGCGACCATGGAAACCAGCGTGAGCAGGCCCTTGGTGAACCCCGCGCCGCTGTTCATGGCGAACGGGTTGCTCGACTCGGGCAGCGAGTAGGCGCCGAGCACCGACACGAACCCGTTGATCGCCAGCCCGCAGCCGTACGCGGCGGCCAACGCGCCACCCATCACGCCGAGCCAAGCGGGACGCCCCAGGAAGAGCGCCAGCGCGACCGCGATCACGACGAGCATCGGCACCACGTAGATCGAGAACGCGGTCATCCGGGCCCGCAGCTCCACCCGCCCGGGCACCCCGGCGACCAGGTTCGCGGCGTACGAGCTGCCGTCGAAGCCGAACTGGTTGGCCAGCGTCAGCGACGCGAGCACCCCGACGAAGATCATGGAAAGGCTGACCAGCGCCGGTGAGGAATCGCCGCCACCGAACTCCGCCCCGCCCTCGGTGGAGAACGAGACGCCGCCGAGGTTGACCATCACCGGTACGAACACACCGACCACGGCGACCGTGATGAGGTTGGCCCGCCGCCGCGTGTCCCGCCACCAGTAGCGGCACTCGCGGGCGACGAGCGCCCCGAACCGGTCCCGCCGCGCCCAGCCCACCGCGCGGGGGAACAACTGCGTGACCGCGCCGCCGGCCACGCCGCGCGGCGCGCGCGAAGGGCTGGCGCTCGCCGCGCCCACCATCGCCGACTCCAGCGACCGCGACCACCAGAACAGGAGTACGCCGAGCGTCGCGACCGCGATCAGCAGCTTCGCGACCGCCGCGCCGGCCCGGCCCTCGGCCACGTCGACGCCGACCGTCCACGGCGCGCCGAACGGCGTCCAGCCGACCACCCGGGCCACCCCGTCCAGCCGGTCCCAGTCGGTCTGCTGCACCGCGGCGAGCACCAGCAACTGCAACGGCCCGAGCAGGGCGGCCAGGACGGCGAGCAGCACCGCCGCCAGGTCGCGTACCCGGCGGGACCGCAGCATCGTGGCGAACGCGCTGGTCAGCGCGCGGGCCCCGGCCAGGCAGACCAGCAGCCCGGCGACCACGCCGAGCGCGCCGACCACTGCGGCTGACCAGCCGCCCAGCAGCCCGGCGGTGACCACCAGACCGGCCGCGGTGAGCGCCGTCGCCAGCGCGGGCACGCTCACCAGAGCGGCGGCGAGCAGGCCGGTGACCAGGGTGCGGCGGGACAACGGCAGCAGCGCGAACCGGGCCGGGTCGAGCGTCTCGTCCACGCCGAAGAAGACGAGCGGCAGGAGCAGCCAGCCGAGCGTGAGCAGACCACCGCCGAAGGCGGCCACCATCAGGGCGTACCGGGGCTCGTCGGCCAGGCCCGGCGTGGCGAGCAGGAAGAACCCGACGGCGGCGAACCAGAGCCCGAGCAGCAGGCCCAGCACGAACAGCGCGATCCGCCACTTCTGGCCCCGGAAGTTGTTGCCGAGCACCCGCAGCTTGAGCCGGACGAAGTGCCGGGACGACACGCGCCGGGCCGGCCGCTCTGGGGCGGTCACCGGGACAGCCACGACAGCTCCTCCCCGGTGGCGGTCCGGCCGCCCACGACCTCCACGAACACGTCCTCCAGCGACCGGTCGCCGCGCACCTCGGTGAGCGTGCCGACCCGCTTGATCCGGCCCTCGGCCAGGATCGCCACGTGCGAGCAGAGCCGCTCGACCACCTCCATCACGTGACTGGAGAAGATCACCGTGCCGCCGCCGCTGACGTACCGGTGCAGGATGTCCCGGATCAGCGCGGCCGAGACCGGGTCGACCGCCTCGAACGGCTCGTCCAGCACCAGCAGGCGCGGGCCGTGCAGCAACGCGCAGGCCAGGCCGATCTTCTTCTTCATGCCGGCCGAGTAGTCGACGACGAGCGTGCGCCCGGCGTCGGAGAGCGCCAGCACGTCGAGCAGCTCCGCCGCCCGCTGGTCGACCACCGCCGGGTCCATGCCGCGCAACAGACCGTGGTACGCGAGCAGCTCCGCCCCGCTCAGCCGGTCGAAGAGGCGTACGCCGTCCGGCATCACGCCGAGCAGGCTCTTGGCGCGTACCGGGTCGGCCCAGACGTCGTACCCGAGCACCCGCGCCTCACCGGCGTCGGGCCGCAGCAGGCCGACGGCCATGGAGAGCGTGGTGGTCTTGCCGGCCCCGTTCGGTCCGAGCAGGCCGTAGAACGAGCCGGTCGGCACGGCGAGGTCGACGCCCGCCACCGCGATCTTGGTGTCGAAGCGCTTGGCCAGGCCACGAAGGGAGAGCGCGGGGTGCTGGTCGGTCATGGTCCGACCGTATCGGTCCCCGCCCAACGGCTGCTCGGACGGCAGGATGATCTCGCCTCATCCCTGAGAGGTACGAGTCGGATCGCCGACGGCGTGCAACCGCCCACCACGGCGGGGGGTGTCAGGCGTACGAACGGCAGCGGGGAGAGAGATGGATCCGGACAGTGGGTTCGAGGAGTTCTACCGGAACAGCAGACAACGCGTGGTGACAGTGCTGTACGCGCTCGGCGGCGACCGGAGCGAGGCGCAGGACGCCGCCCAGGAGGCGTACGC
>NZ_JAGPXV010000709.1:0-2815 GCF_018070405.1 Micromonospora sp. D75 | reverse complement strand
CCGGCCCGGCGCCAGCGGCGCGGCCGGCGACCGGGTGCCGCTGGTGCCGCTGCCGCTGACCCCCGGGGAGCGTGCCGGGTGAGCGCGACGAACGAGCCGACGGGAGACGTCGTGACGGTGCGGGCAGGCGTGGTGCTCGGCGCGGTGACCGACCGGCCGCTCGACCTGGCCGCGCACGAGGCGGCGGTCGCCGACCGCCGGGCCGGCGCGGTGGTCTCCTTCCAGGGCGTGGTCCGCGACCACGACCACGGGCGGGGGGTCACCCGGCTGGAGTACGAGGGCCACCCCACCGCCGAGGCGGTGCTGCGTGAGGTGGCGGCCGAGATCGCCGCCGACCCGGCGGTGTACGCGGTCGCGGTGTCGCACCGGATCGGCCCGCTGGAGATCGGCGACGTGGCGCTGGCGGCGGCGGTCAGCACCGCCCACCGGGCGGCCGCGTTCGCCGCGTGCGCCCGGCTGGTCGACGAGGTGAAGGCGCGGCTGCCGATCTGGAAGCGGCAGGTCTTCGACGACGGCACCGAGGAATGGGTGAACTGCCCCTGAGTGCTCAGCGCCGGCCGGCGAGCGCGGCCGCGCGGCTGAACCGGTCGTGGTAGAACGCGGGCTCGGCTCCCGGACGCCACGGCAGCGCCGCCACCAGCACGATCAGCGCGATGGCCAGGGAGTTCTCCATCAGCGCGCCGAACAGGCCGTCCTGGTAGTGGGACACCTCGGGGAGTTGGTGCTCGTACGGCCAGATCGGTGAGATCAGGAACAGCAGGTAGAGCCCGAGCGCGCCGACGCCGTGGCGGAGCCCGGTCAACGTCGGGTACCAGATCGGCGGGCGCAGCGCCGGCACACCGTTGGCCGAGGGGCCGCTGCCGCGCAGGGGCAGGCCACGGCTGGCGTCGCGGCGGCGTACCGCGGCGTCGGCCAGCACGATGATCGCCGGGATGACCCAGATCAGGTGGTGCGACCAGGAGATCGGGCTGATCACGTTGGCGGTGAGCCCGACGAGTGTGAACGCGGTCAGCTCGTCGCCGTCGGCGCGGGCGCTGATCGCGCGGGACAGGCCCAGCGCCAGGAGCAGCACCGAGAAGGCGAGCCAGAGCAGGCCGGGCGTCTCGATCGAGTCGTAGAGCCGCGCCAGCAGCCCGGCGAGCGACTGGTTTGCGGTCATGTCCGCCGCGCCGACCCGCTCGGTCTGCCACAGCACGCTCGTGAAGTACGCGCGGGACTCCTCACCGACCAGGCCGAACGTCGCGATGGTCACGCCGATCGTGGTGCCGACGGCGGTGAGCGCGGCCCGCCACTGCCGGGTGAGCATCAGGTACGCGACGAACAACGCCGGGGTGAGCTTGACGGCTGTGGCGAGCCCGATGCCGACGCCCGCCCACGCGCCGCTGTAGACGAAGCGGGCCAGCGGCGAGTCGGCGGTCTCGTGGTGGGTGCCCCGCTTGGCGCGCCAGCGCAGGCCCACCATGTCGGCCATGACGAGCGCGAACAGCAGCAGGTTGACCTGGCCGTAGCCGAGCGTCTCCCGGGACGGCTCGATGGCCACCGCGAGCGGGGTGGCGATGCCGACGGTGAACCAGAGCGGCCAGCCGAGCCGGTCCACGATGGGGCGCAGCAGCGCCGCCAGGACGACCGCGAGCGCGGCGATGCTGGCCAGGGCGTTGACGAAGCCGGCGCCGTCGACGGGCAGCCAGGACATCGGGAGCATGACCACACCGGCGAACGGTGGATAGGTGAAGCCCAGTGTCGTCGACGGCGCGACGAAGTCGTACAGCTCGTTTCCGCTGGCCCACCACACCACCGCGCCGTGGTAGATCTTCATGTCGAAGAAGTTGTACGGCCGTCCGAAGGCGCCGATGGCCAGCCACGCGGCGTACGACACGGCGGCCACGATCCCGAGGCGCACGACGGTCCGGCGGTCGACGCGGGAGGTCGGGGCGAGGCGGTTGGTCCGTCTACCGACTGACGTCGGCATGGCGTGGCCACCCCCGTACCAAGGTCGTCGTACCCGTCCAGGTCCAGAACGGAGCCTAGAACGGCGCCTCACGTTGCTGCCTCCCGCGTTACGCGACCGTGTCCGATCCCACACGTGTTTGCGACATTTCCACCGCGTTAACGGGTCTCGGACGGTTCAGGTGATTGGTGGCCTTGCGGGGGGTGGTGGCCGTACGAAAGGGGTGTCAACCAGGGATTCGGCGGGCGGCCGCCGCGGAGCGTACGGCGATCTTCGCATCGCGGCGGGCGGTGCGGACCGCGCGCGTGACCGACCGGCGCGAGTGGTCGATCCGGTGGCCGGCGCGCCAGCGCAGCCCCGGCTTGCCCTCGGTGTCGGCGGCGGCGAGGAGGAGGCCACCGAGCAGGCCGAGGTTCTTCAGGAAGTGGACCTGGTTGTTGTTGCGCGCCGCCGGGTCGTCGTTGTTCCAGAAGGCGTGACCGGCGGCGGTGGTCGGGATCAGGGAGCCGGCGAGCACCAGCGCGGCCGGACGGGTGAACCGGCCGGTGGCCAGCATCAGACCGCCGACGAGCTGGGTGGCGGCGTTGGCCCGGATGAGCGACACGGTGTCGGTGGGGATGCGCGGGTGCACGTTGCGGATCAGCGGGGCGACCTTCCCGGTGACCGGCTCCGCGGCCTGCACCAGGCGTTCCGGGTTGCGCAGGTTGCGGGCGCCGCTGACCACGAAGATGCCGCTCAACATGACTCGGGCGAGGGAGCGCACGGGCTTCATGGCTCAGTCTTACCCCGTCGGGGGCGTCGTCATCCCCGCAACACACGAAAGGTATCGGCCGACGTGGACGTCCGGACGGTATCGATTTCAGCGAC